>CAZRXE010000303.1:0-4473 GCA_964603695.1 uncultured Heliomicrobium sp. | reverse complement strand
GAAAGACGACAAACCCGCGCCGCCGCCCGCAGCCGACCCGTCGCGCATACTGCTTTACAAATCCGCCAAGGATTCCGGCGCGACCGACGCCGAATTCCGCATTCCGCGCCTGCCCAACACGCGCCGCGAAGCCGAAACGATCCTGGCGCTGGCGGGCGAGGCTGGCAAATCGTCTTTTGATTTTGCCGCCAGCCGCGCCGCCGCCACCGGCGACGACCTGAGTCAATACCGCATCCTGCATTTCGCCACGCACGGCTTTTTGAACAGTCTGAACCCGGAGCTTTCCGGTTTGGTGCTTTCGTTGGTGGACGAACAAGGCAAACCGCAAAATGGTTATTTGCTGGCACCGGAGCTTTACAACCTGAAGCTGCCCGCGACGGAACTAGTGGTGCTCAGCGCCTGCCAAACGGGCTTGGGCAGAGAGGTGCGCGGCGAAGGCGTGGTGGGATTGACGCGAGGGTTTATGTACGCCGGCGCGCCGCGCGTGATCGTCAGCTTGTGGAGCGTCAACGACCGTTCGACCGCCGACCTGATGAAGCATTTTTACGAAGCCATGCTCGCCAAAGGCCAGCGCCCAGCGGCTGCGCTGCGTTCGGCGCAGCTTCAGTTGATGCGGGTGAAACAGTGGAAGTCGCCGTATTACTGGGCGGCTTTCGGTCTGCAAGGGGAATGGCGATAAACGCCTCACGGGATGGAAATCACAGGTACGGTGCGTACCCAATGAAAAATTACAATTTGAAAATGGCAAAGGGAAAATGAAAAACAGCGATTCTCCCGCGAAACTTTTGCCCATCCGCTCATTGATTCTCGCCGGGCTGATACTGCTGTGGGGCGCGGTGATTTCGGCGCAACAATCAAAAACGCAGTGCGTCTTGCTGGGCACTGGAACGCCTAATGCCGACCCGGATCGTTTCGGCCCGGCAGTCGCGGTGGTCGTCAATGACGTGCCTTACGTGGTGGACAGCGGCCCCGGCGTGGTTCGCCGCGCCGCCGCCGCCGCGCGCAACGGCGTCAAAGGACTGGCCGTGGAAAACCTGCGGCGCTTGTTTTTGACGCACCTGCATTCGGATCACACCACGGGCTTGCCGGATTTCATTTTCACGCCGGCTGTTCTGGACAGAGATGCCCCGCTGGAAATTTACGGCCCGCCGGGAACGAAACGAATGACCGATCTGATTTTGAAAGCCTACGCCGAAGACATCGAAATCCGCCTGCGCGGCCTGGAACCGGCCAAACCGCGCGGCTACGACGTGCGCGCACAAGACGTGAAACCCGGCGTCATCTACAAAGACGCCAACGTCACGGTCAAAGCCTTCACTGTCAAACATGGTTCGTGGAAACACGCTTTGGGCTACCGGTTTGAAACGGCAGATCGGGTCATCGTCATTTCCGGCGATTGCGCGCCCAGCCAAAGCATCATCGAAGTCTGCAACGGCTGCGACGTGCTGGTTCACGAAGTCTATTCGACCACCGGATTCGCGCGCCGCCCGCCGGAATGGCAGCGTTACCATTCCAGCTTTCACACCTCGTCCACGGAGTTGGCCGAGATTGCGACCAAAGCCAAACCGAAGCTGCTGGTGCTCTATCACCAATTGCTGTGGGGAGCGACGAAGGAACAGTTGTTGGAAGAAATCGGCAAAGGCTATTCGGGAAAGGTTGTTTTCGGGAATGACCTGGATGTTTTCTGAGGTTTGAATAGACAGGATTGGCAGGATTTTTTTCAGGATTAACAGGATCAAAAAAGGATTCCGGCAAGACTATAATTTTGTTGCGTCCAGCAGCATCCCAAAGACTGAAAGGCTCCTGTTAATCCTGAAAAAAATCCTGCCAATCTTGTCTATTACCTTTTTGGACCATTCGCCTAGTTTTCCAGTCCGGCCAATCGCTCAAAAATTCTGACCAGACTTTGCGTGCCGTCATCGCCGCGCCCTTCGGCTTCGACCGAGGCGAGCAGTTGATAAGCCAGCGAGGCCGCCGGCAAAGGCGTGTGATTGGCGTTGGCCGCGCCCAGCACCAGCCGCAAATCCTTCTGTTGCAGCTTGACCATAAACGCCGGTTTGAAATCGCGTTCGATCATCTTTTTGCCCAGCACTTCCAGCGACCACGAATTCGCCGCGCCGCCGGTCAAAGCCTGATGCAGCGTAGCCAAATCCAGTCCGGCCTTCGCGCCAAACGTCAGGGCCTCGCAAACCGACAGCAAATTGACGGCGGTCATAATCTGATTGCAGAGCTTGGCCGATTGACCGTTGCCCGCCGGGCCGAAATGCGTGATGCGTTTGCCCATTGCTTCCAGCACGGGCCGCGCGCGTTCCAAAGCCTCCGTTTCGCCGCCGACCATAATCGTCAGAGTGCCCTCAATCGCGCCTTTTTCGCCGCCTGAAACCGGCGCATCCAGCCATCGGCAACCTTTGGCCTCGGCTTCGGCAGCCAGTTCGCGAGTGACTTCGGGCGAAATGGTACTCATATCAATAATGATCGAACCGGGTTTGGCCGTCGCGAAAACTCCCTGTTCGCCACGGCACACGGCGACGACATCGGGCGAATCCGTGACCATCGTGATGATGATGTCGCTCGCCGCAGCGACTTCGGCGGCAGTTCCGACCGCGCGGACTTTGCCGAGCGAAGCGTTGTCGGCGGCGAATTTTTCAGCTTTGCCGGGCGTGCGGGTTGCGACAGTTACTTCAAATCCGGCGCGCAGCAGATTGCGCACCTGCGGCGCGCCCATGATTCCCAGGCCAATAAAACCAACTTGCATGAATGTTGCTCCTTCAGAAGAGATGAGAATGACTTGCCTAGCCAAGATGCCACACGCCAAAGCGCGACAGCAAGCCGCGCTTGTGGTAAAGTCCGCCTCGCTCGATTCCGGGCATTACTCAAAATCACAAAGCGGTACTTCAAGACGGGCGCAAGCGTCGCCCGAAGGAGAACGTTTCATGCAGCGTCGTCAGTTGCTGAAAGCTGTCGCGGGCGCGGGGCTTGGCGCGGTTTGCTCGCCGATGGTCAATCGCGGCAGATTTCGCTTGTTCGCCGGTTCGCCGATGGAATATTCGGCCAAAACGATTGAATTGGTCGGGCGGTCGCTGGTGATTGATATGCTCAGCCCTTTCAAAATCAGCAGCAGTCCCTGGCTGACCAGTCCGGACACATTCAAACAAGCGGATTTTCAACGCTTCAAAGATTCCAGCATCAACGTTTTTCACATCGCCGTCGGAATGGGCGGGCCTGATGCGCATAACGTGACGTTGCGTTATGTCGCCGCCTGGAACAGCTTCATCGCAAATCACGATCAATGGTTGATGCGCGTGGACAGCGCGGCGGATTTGGAGCGGGTGAAGGCTTCGGGCAAAGTCGGCGTACTGGTTGGCGTGCAAAACTCCGAACACTTTCGCGCGCCTTCCGACGTGGATTTGTTTTACAGCCTGGGACAGCGCGTTTCGCAACTGACTTACAACACGCGCAATTTGATCGGCAATGGCGCTACCGAACGCCGCGATGACGGCATCAGCGATTTTGGCGCGACTATCATCGAACGGATGAACAAGCTGGGAATGGCCGTGGACGTATCGCATTGCGGCGACCGCACAACGCTCGACGCTTTCGACATTTCCAAACAGCCTGTGCTCATCACGCATTCCAATTGCCGCGCGCTTGCGCCCGGCCACCCGCGCTGCAAATCCGACGAAGCGATTAAAAAAATGGGCGCGGCGGGCAGCGTCATGGGAATCACCGGTGTGCGGATGTTCGTCAAAAACGACGAACCGACGACCATCGAACATTGCCTGGATCATTTCGATCACGTCAAAAAACTGGTCGGCGTGGAACACGTCGGCGTCGGCAGCGACATTGATCTGGACGGTTACGACGATATGCCCGCCGAGGAAAACAAGCGGCTGCGTGCCGGTTACAAAGGCAGCTACGGTTTTCGCGAGAAGATAGACATTGAAGGCATTGACCATCCCAAACGCATGTTCGATCTGGCCGAAGGCTTGCTGCGGCGCAAGTACGCCGCTAGAGAAGTCGAACTGGTACTGGGCGGCAATTTCAAACGAGTGCTTTCGCAAATCTGGACGGTTTGAAGCGAGTAGGGCAACCTGCCGAGGTTGCCCGGCTTACTCGAAAGACGTCTTTGGAGAAAACAAGGCAACCTCGGCAGGTCGCCATACTTTTCAAGGAGGAACCAATGCGGCAAAGAGTGATTCGTTTTTCAATCGTTATCAGTTTGCTGGTTGTTTGTCTGGCGGTGGCGCAGGCGCAATCCAAGCGTTTGACCGTCAACGATGTGTTCAACCTGGAAACCGTCGGCGATCCGCAGATTTCGCCGGACGGCAAACGGATCGTTTACGTGCGGCAGTTTGCGGACATCATGACCGACCGCCGCTGTTCCAATCTTTGGATCGTCAATGCCGACGGCACGGAGCATCGTCCGCTAACGACGGGCAGTTATAGCGACACCGCGCCGCGCTGGTCGCCGGA
>CAZRXE010000302.1:0-2014 GCA_964603695.1 uncultured Heliomicrobium sp. | reverse complement strand
GGGTCGCGCCGTTGTCGCACTGGAATCCACCGTCATCGCGCACGGTTTGCCCGCCCCGCACAATCTGGAAACCGCCCGCAATTGCGAAACGGCAGTGCGCGAAACGGGCGCTGAACCCGCCACCATAGGCATTCTCGCCGGCCAACCGACCATCGGCCTGACGCCCGACGAAGTGCAATCCATCGCCGATCGTGATGATGTCCTGAAAGTGAATTTCTCGAACCTGGGCGCGTGCCTGGCGCAAGGCCGCTGGGGCGCGACGACGGTCGCTTCGACTTTGCACTTCGCGCAAATGGCCGGGATCAAGGTGTTCGCCACGGGCGGCATCGGCGGCGTGCATCGAGGCGCGAGCGAAAGCTTCGACATTTCGGCTGACCTGAACGCGCTGGCGCGCTATCCGCTCATCACCGTTTGCGCTGGGGCCAAAGCAATTCTGGATTTGCCGAAAACTTTGGAAGTGTTGGAAACCCTGGGCGTGCCTGTCGTCGGCTATCAAACCGACGAACTCCCGGCGTTTTATTCGCGGTCGAGCGGGATCAAGCTTGATCTGCGCGCCGATTCGCCGGCGGAAGTCGCCGCCATTGCCGCCCGGCATTGGCAATTGGGATTTTCCGGCGGCCTGCTAGTCGTCGCGCCGGTTCCGGCGGAAGTCGAAGTCCCGGCGGTGGAAATCCGGCAGGAAATTGACGAGGCGCTGACGGCGGCAACGACGGCCGGAATCAGCGGCAAGGCGGTGACGCCGTTTTTGCTCTCGCGCATTGCCGCGCGCACCGCGGGCCGCGCCTTGCGCGCAAACATTGCCTTACTGCAAAACAATGCCGGCATCGCCGGTCAAATCGCCCGCGCGCTCATCAAGTTTTAGAAGTACCGCAATGAGTTACCCGCAAGAACCAGAACCCGGATTGACGGACTGGGAACCGAAACCCATTCCCTGGCCGCTGCGAATTCAACGATTCAAAGACGGCTGCCGCTACCCGGCGCTGCTTGCGGCAATGGCCTATCTGCTGGTGAATTTGCTCCGCGCAACCGAAGTTTACGCGCAACACAAAACACCGTTTTTATTCTTCGACGCGCCGCTGCCGACTTCGCCAATCCGCGCGCTGCTGGATTTCGATCAAGCCTGGAAGGTCAGCATCGGTTCGACGATTTTGTTGAGCATCCTCGCGCTCCCGCGATGGCAAGCCTTTCTGGCGCTGGCCGTGGTCTTTTTGTGGGAGTTTGTAATTGAGCCGGTGATGGGAATGTAGCCGGACGCCTTTTTTTCACTCAGGAGAAAGAATGAACACCAACGACATCCGACAGCTTTTCGATTACACAGATTACGCCAATCATCTGGTGCTGGACGCAGCGGAAAAACTGACCGACGAACAATTGCGGCAGAACGTTCAGATCAGCCACGGCTCGATTTTCGGCACGCTGGCGCACATGGCCGGAGCTGAATGGGTCTGGCTCTCGCGCTGGCAGGGCGTGTCGCCGTCGGAAATCTGGAATGCCGATACTTTTGCCGACTTGGCCGCGTTGCGCGCGCGTTGGCAGGAAATCGAGGGCGAACGCCACCAAATTCTGGAAGGATTAACGACCGACGAACTGCACCGCGAACTGAGTTACCGCAACATCAAAGGCGATATGTTCACCTTGCCGCTGGTGCAACAAATGCAGCACGTCGTCAATCACGCCACGCTGCATCGCGGCCAAGTTGTCGGGATGATCCGGCAACTTGGCATCACGCCGCCCGCCGTGGATTTGTTGTTTTACCTACTGGCGCAGAAAAAATAACCCTATCCACGAAGCCACACGAAGAAGCACGAAGAAATTCACAGGCAAATCCAAAGAACAGGGAATTCTTTCTTCCTCTTCGTGAAACTTCGTATGGCTTCGTGGAAGATTACTGAGTTCCATTTTGAAGATTGCCGCCATTGCCCTGAATACCTTTCGCGAATCGGTGCGCGACCGCGTGCTGTACAACTTAGTGTTGTTCGTTTCGCTGATTGTCGTCGGGGCGGCGGTGATGGGG
>CAZRXE010000301.1:0-3376 GCA_964603695.1 uncultured Heliomicrobium sp. | reverse complement strand
GGTCGCGGAACATTTGCACTGGCGTCATAAAACCGAATCGTTTGCCCAATGACCAGACGCGCGTGCCGATGAAAAACAACGACAGCGGGACGACCAACGCCGATGAAGATGCCATCAAGCCATACGTGACAATGCCGTTGGAAAAAGCGTGACCAGACGAACCCAGAATTGCGAACGCCGTCATATTTGTGCCGAACAGCGACATCAGGAAAACGAAGTTTCCCAACGAACGATTGGCCAGGAAGTAATCTTCCGCCGGGTGTTCGCCTGATTTGCGGCGAAACGCGAAGATACCGATGTATAAGACGGCGATGAGATAAGCGAAAACAAACAGGGCAGGGATCACTGCGATCCTCCTGACGGCGAATTACGAGCGGCGGATTGCGAAGCGGCGGGTTCCGTTTCCAGGTGTGACGGCCAGGCGAATTTGACCAGCAACCACATCAGCGCGGCCACGGCCAACGTATAAATCAGGTGATAGAACAATCCAATGGGCAAAAAGCCCAAGACCAGCGGACGCGCCTCTCGCCAGAACCAGAAGTCCTGATGCAGAATGTAAAGCGCCGCAACCGCAAGCGTGAGCAGGAATTGTTTCATAAAGTGTTGTCGCGAATTGCCTTCTGGGAATTAACGCTGAAACCGCGTGGAAAAGCGGGGCGTACTATCCCATGCCGTTCCGGCAAATTGCAACATAGCAAAGGTGGTTCATCCCCATAGATTTGATCTTGCGGCGAGGAGCATTGGCGTTGTCGTCAGGAAAGTCGCGCGCCATTCCAGAAAGCTGGAAAACGCTCGGCGCAAACCTGTACCCGCTCGCGGAAAATCTCGACAGTGAAACCGTATGGCGATCAATGAAGTCTGAATCGTAAACACATGACTTTACCGGATTTTGACTATCGCAAACTGCAATTCGCGGATCGCGCTGAAAGACAGGCTTGGCAGGAGCAACGCCTTCGCGCGTTGTCGTCCGCATTGACGACCAATCGGTTTTACCAAGAACAGTTCGTGCGGGCGGGAATGGAGATGGCTGAGCTTCGCAGTCTGGAGGCATTGCGCGCGTTACCCTTCACAACCAAAGCGGAGTTGGCGGCGGAACAGCAACAGCATCCGCCTTACGGACGTTTGTTGACCTATCCGATTTCGCACTACAGGTATTTGCATCAGACTTCGGGCACGACCGGCAATGCGCTGCGCTGGCTGGACACCGCCGAGGACTGGGAAACCTTTCTGCGTTGCTGGGCGGAAGTTTATTGGGGCGCGGGCGTGACGGCGGACGACTTCGTCTTTTGCGCGTTTTCCTTTGGGCCGTATGTTAGCCATTGGACGGGAATTGACGGCGCGCGTTATGCCGGAGCTTTGGCGCTTTCGGGCGGCGGCATGCATTCCGAACAACGCTTGCGCGCGATTCTGGACAATCGCTGCACGGTGTTGGTCAGTACGCCGACTTACGCGCTGCACCTGGCCGAAGTCGCCAAAGGGTTGGGGATTGACCTGCGCTCTTCGGACGTTCGCATCACCATCCACGCGGGCGAACCTGGCGCGAGCGTGCCGAACGTCAAGCGCCGCATCGAAGACGCCTGGGGCGCGAGGTGTTTCGATCACGCCGGCGCGACCGAAGTCGGCGCTTGGGGCTTTGATTGTCAGGCCGAAGACGGCGCGATTCATCTGAACGAACTCGAATTCATCTTTGAAGTGATTGATCCGAAAACCTGCGCGGCGGTCGGCGAAGGTGCGCGCGGCGAATTGGTCGTCACCACGCTGGGACGCGCCGGAATGCCCGTGTTGCGTTACCGCACCGGCGATTTGGTGGAAATGACCACGGAACCTTGTGAGTGCGGGCGGCGGCTGGCGCGCATCAACGGCGGCGTGCTCGGACGCGCCGACGATATGCTCAGCGTGCGCGGCGTCAACGTTTACCCGGCGGCGATTGACAACCTGATCCGCGCCATCCCGTCCATCGTCGAATACGAAGTGGAAATCCGCCGCATCGCCGAAATGGACGATCTGTTGCTGAAACTCGAAACCGGCAAGGAACACTCTTTCCCCGAAATCGAGCAGGCTATCCTGGCCGCCTTCCGCGCCAAACTGAACATCCGCGTCAGCGTCGCGCAAGCCGAACTCGGTAGCTTGCCGCGTTATGAATTCAAAGCGCGCCGCTACAAGCGAGTTGCAGGATAAGCAGTGGCGTTCGGCGCGCTTTCGGATGCATTTGGAGAAGAGCAACGCAAAACCTACAATTCGGGCTACTACCGAATACAGTGCTAACACGGGCTTGCCAAAGAGATTCAAGATGACGGAAACATCAAACACTAAAACCGAAGTCGGCAATTACTTCGTTTCGAACTATCCGCCGTTTTCGCAATGGACGCCGGAGAACGCGGTGGATGCGATCAATGTTTTAAACCAACCGCCGCGCGTTGAGCAGCCGCTTGGCCTGTACATCCACATTCCCTTTTGCCGCAAGCGGTGCAAGTTTTGTTACTTCAAAGTCTACACCGACAAGAACGCCTCCGAGATCGAGCGATACCTTAGCGCGCTAATTCGGGAAAATGAGCTTTATAGTCAAATGCCTGCCTTGCAAGGACGCCAGTTGCGGCTGGCGTATTTTGGCGGCGGCACGCCTTCTTACATCAGCGAACGGCAGCTAGCTTTGCTGGTGGAAGGACTGAATCGGCACGTCAGTTGGGCGAACGCCGAGGAAGTTACGTTTGAATGCGAACCGGGAACCTTGCGCAAATCGAAGCTCGAAACGTTGAAAGAAATCGGCGTGACGCGGCTCAGCCTGGGCGTGGAGCATTTCAACGACGACATTTTGGCGGCCAACGGGAGGGCGCATCTTTCGGCGGAAATTTATCGCGCCTACGAATGGGCGCGCGAAGTTGACTTCCCGCAAATCAACATTGATCTGATCGCCGGAATGATGGGCGAATCCGAAGCGACCTGGCGCGACGCCGTGCAACGCGCACTGGAACTGGAACCGGATTCCGTAACGATTTATCAGATGGAACTGCCCTACAACACGGTCATCTCGAAAGAAATGATCGAAAAGGGATTGGATTCGCCCATTGCCGACTGGCCCACCAAACGGCGCTGGCTGGATTACGCCTACGAGCAGTTCCAGGCGCGTGGTTATCGCGCGGCGAGCGCCTACACGCTGGCGACGACGAAAAAGCCCACGCGGTTTATTTACACGGACAACCTCTGGCACGGCGGCGATATGATCGGCCTGGGCGTCTCTTCGTTTTCGCACTTCGACGGCGTGCATTTTCAAAATCACCCGGGGTTTGAAACTTACGTGCAATCGCTGGACGAAGGTCAATTGCCGCTCTGGCGCGCGCTGGCATTGACGCCCAAACAACGTTTGATTCGCGAAATG
>CAZRXE010000300.1:0-7301 GCA_964603695.1 uncultured Heliomicrobium sp. | reverse complement strand
GCGGTCAGTATCAATGGCGCGCCAACGGCGAAGCCCACCTGTTCAATCCGCAAAGCATCCACACGCTGCAAAAAGCGACGCGCACGGGCAGTTACGAAACCTTCAAGGAATACAGCCGCCTGATCAACGATCAATCCAACCAGCTTTACACGCTGCGCGGGTTGTTAAATCTGAAATCGAATCGCCCGCCGGTGCCGATTGAGGAAGTCGAATCGGTTGAAGAGATCGTCAAACGCTTCAAGACGGGCGCGATGTCGTATGGTTCGATCAGCAAGGAAGCGCACGAAGCATTGGCCATCGCCATGAACCGCCTGGGCGGCAAAAGCAACACAGGCGAAGGCGGCGAAGACCCGGATCGTTTCACGCCGGACGAAAACGGCGACAGCCGCAACAGTCGGATCAAACAAGTTGCATCGGGGCGTTTCGGCGTGACCAGCGAATACCTGGTCAGCGCCGAGGAGCTTCAAATCAAAATGGCGCAAGGCGCGAAACCCGGCGAAGGCGGCCAATTGCCCGGCAGCAAGGTTTATCCCTGGGTGGCCAAGACTCGGCACTCGACGCCCGGCGTCGGATTGATTTCGCCGCCGCCTCATCACGACATTTATTCCATCGAAGACCTGGCGCAATTGATTTACGACCTGAAAAACGCCAACCGGCGCGCTCGCATCAGCGTCAAGCTGGTGGCCGAAGTCGGCGTCGGAACCATCGCCGCCGGAGTCGCCAAAGCGCATGCCGACGTGATTTTGATTTCCGGTTATGACGGCGGCACTGGCGCTTCGCCGCAAACCAGTATCAAGCACGCAGGCGTGCCGTGGGAGCTTGGTCTGGCCGAAGCGCATCAAGTGCTGGTGCTGAACAATCTGCGCAGCCGCGTTCGCGTGGAAACAGATGGCCAATTGAAAACCGGTCGTGACGTGGTCATCGCCGCATTGCTCGGCGCTGAAGAATTCGGTTTTGCAACCGCGCCGTTGGTCACGCTCGGTTGTCTGGTGATGCGCGTTTGCCATCTGAACACCTGTCCGGTCGGCGTGGCCACGCAAAACCCTGAGCTTCGCAAACGCTTCGCCGGTTCGCCGGACAACGTAGTCAATTTCATGCAGTTCATTGCCGAAGAAGTCCGCGAATTGATGGCCGAACTCGGCTTCCGCACCATCAACGAAATGGTCGGCCACAGCGAATGTCTTGAAACTCGTCAAGCGATTGACCATTGGAAAGCGCGCGGTTTGGATTTTTCGGCCATCCTGTATCAACCGGAAGTTCCTGCCGAAGTCGGACGTTACTGCCAAATCGAACAAGACCACGGCATTGAAAAAACACTGGATCATTCGACGCTGCTGGAACTGTGCAAACCCGCGCTGGTCGAAGGCAAAACGGTCAAAGCCGAATTGCCGATCACGAATCAAAACCGCACGGTCGGTACGATTCTGGGCAGCGAAGTCACGCGACAATACGGCGCGGGCGGATTGATGGACGACACCATCCAACTGCATTTCAAAGGCTCCGCCGGACAAAGCTTTGGCGCTTTCGTGCCGCGCGGCATCACGCTGACGCTCGAAGGCGACTCGAACGATTACATCGGCAAAGGCTTGTCCGGCGGCAAGCTCATCGTTTATCCGCCGAAAACCGCGACCTTCAAACCGGAAGAAAATATTCTGGTCGGCAACGTCGCGCTTTACGGCGCAACCAGCGGCGAGGCTTATTTCAACGGCGTGGCAGGCGAACGTTTCTGTGTGCGCAACAGCGGCGCGCAGGCAGTGGTGGAAGGCGTAGGCGATCACGGTTGCGAATATATGACCGGCGGGCGCGTCGTCGTGCTGGGCAAGACCGGGCGCAACTTCGCGGCAGGCATGTCCGACGGCGTGGCTTACGTGGTGGACGAAACCGGCACGTTTCCGGATCGTTGCAACACGGAAATGGTGCGGCTGAGCCAGTTGATTCACTTCGCCGACGAAGGCGAACTCGAACTGGTCAGAGCAATGATCGAACGCCACGCCGATTACACCGGCAGCCCACGCGCGCATCAGATTCTGGACGCCTGGGCCGCATGGTTGCCGCACATCATTCGCGTCATGCCGAACGATTACAAACGCGTACTCGACACCCAGCGCGAACTACGCGCCGCCGGCTTGAGCGAAGAAGAAGCCGTGCTGGCCGCGTTTGAATTGAATTCGACGGACGCCGCGCGCGTCGGCGGCAAATAGACCAGGTAGAGACGCAATATTTTGCGCCTCTACCTGGTATGGGCAAAATTTCCGTATCCACTGAATGACTAACCATGGGCAAACCCACAGGCTTTTTAGAATTTGAACGCACATTGCCGCTTGACCGGCAGCCTGCCGAACGCATCGCGGACTGGCTGGAATTCCATCAACATTTCGCAGAAGACTCCCTGCGCGAACAGGGCGCGCGCTGCATGGATTGCGGCGTGCCGTTTTGTCATACGGGCAAGCTGCTCAACGGCATGGCGTCGGGCTGTCCGATCAACAACCTGATTCCCGAATGGAACGATCTGGTTTATCGCGGGCAGTGGCGCGAGGCTTTGTTACGGCTGCAAAAGACCAACAACTTCCCGGAATTCACCGGGCGGGTTTGTCCAGCGCCTTGCGAAGGTTCGTGTGTGCTGGGTGTCAACGCGCCGCCGGTGACGATCAAAAACATCGAATTTGAAATCGCTGATCGCGGCTTTGCCGAAGGCTGGATCGTAGCCGAACCGCCCGCCACACGCACCGGCAAGAAAGTCGCCGTTGTCGGTTCCGGCCCGGCTGGACTGGCCGCCGCCGCGCAACTCAATCGCGCTGGGCATTCGGTGACGGTGTTTGAACGCGCCGACCGCATCGGCGGTTTGTTGATGTACGGCATTCCCAACATGAAGCTCGACAAGACGCTGGTCGAACGCCGCATCAAGTTGATGGCTGACGAAGGCGTCATTTTCAAAACCAGTGTCAGCGTCGGCCATAACTTTCCGGCGGACAGATTGATGAGCGAATTCGACGCCGTGGTGCTGTGCGGCGGCGCGACCAAACCGCGCGATTTGCCGGTCGAAGGCCGCAGGCTTCAAGGCATTCATTTCGCGATGGAGTACCTGCACAAAAACACGCAAAGCCTGCTCGACGGCACTATGAAAAACGGGATCGAAAACGGCCTGTACATTTCCGCCGCCGGCAAGGACGTGATTGTCATCGGCGGAGGCGACACCGGTACCGATTGCGTAGGCACGGCGATGCGTCACGGATGCCGCAGTCTGGTGCAGTTTGAAATCCTGCCGCAGCCGCCGAACGAACGCGCGGCGGACAATCCGTGGCCGCAATGGCCGAAGATTTACCGCAAGGATTACGGCCAGGAAGAAGCCGCCGCCGTTTTCGGCAGTGATCCGCGCCGCTATTCGGTGATGACCAAACGCTTCGTCGGCGATGACGCCGGGCGTGTCAAAGAGCTTCACACCGTCGAAATCACCTGGGAAAAAGACGGCAACGGCCGCCTCGCGCCAAAAGACATTCCCGGCACGGAAAAAGTCTGGAAAGCGGACTTGGTCTTGTTGGCTTTGGGATTTCTGGGGCCGGAGCCGGATGGCTTGCTGGCGCAGCTTGACGTGACGCTGGACGCGCGCGGCAACGTGGCGATTGACGACAATTGCCAGACCAACGTCCCGAAGGTTTTCGCCGCCGGAGACATGTCGCGTGGCCAATCACTGGTGGTCTGGGCCATTGCCGATGGGCGAAAAGCCGCCCGCGCGGTGGATTTGCATTTGATGGGCGAAACCTTGCTGCCTTAGTTTTGACGAAAATCCAGTCTTAATGCAGTTCCAGCTTGAGCGTGGCGGAGGCAAGACAATCGTTGCAAGCCACGCTGGAAGTCTGGACAGTTGCGACGTCCTCAGCCAATTCCTTAACGAGCGACTTTCGGAACGCGCCCCATTTCTAATGTTTATTGACTCGATTTCAGCTTCTGGCTACACTCCGCGCCGCCCTGGGGAATAGCCGCCCTGACAAAGGCCAATCCCACGCTACCCACAACGAAGTCCCGATTCCCAAACGGAGCGCAAAGCATGTCCACGGCTTACCACTCAAAGTATTTTGCCTGTGAATTGACCCGGCGTTGGTCTTCGGAGCGGATGGAAAAGCTGTCGCAGTCATTGTTCAACGCGACGGTTGACCTGAATCCGCATCAACTCGACGCCGCACTCTTTGCTTTTCGGTCGCCGCTTTCGCGCGGAGCAATTTTGGCGGACGAAGTCGGTTTAGGGAAAACCATCGAGGCCGGACTGATCGTCAGTCAACTCTGGGCGGAACAGAAGCGCCGCATTCTGGTCATCGCGCCAACCATCCTGCGCAAACAATGGGCGCAGGAACTGGCCGAAAAGTTTTACATTCCTTCGGTGATTGTGGATTCGCGCGAATTCAATGCGCGACGGAAAACCGAACAAGCCAATCCATTTCAATGCGACAACCTGGTCGCAATCGTTTCCTATCAGTTCGCACGCTCGAAAGAAGCGGAATTGACCGGCGTCCGATGGGATTTGGTAGTGATTGACGAAGCCCATCGGCTGCGCAATGTTTACAAGGCCAGCAACAAAATCTCCAACGCCATCAAACGCGCCGTCAGCAATCGTCCCGTCCTGCTGCTCACGGCCACGCCTCTGCAAAACAGCCTGCTCGAACTTTATGGGTTGGTCAGCCTGATTGATGAGCATATGTTCGGCGATGTGAAAGCATTTCGCGCACGCTACATGCGCGGTTCGACGGACGAGCGGCAGTTGAAAGAACTCAGCCAACGATTGCGCCCGATCTGCCAACGCACCTTGCGCCGCCAGGTGACGGAGTATGTGCGCTTCACCAATCGGCTCCCCATTACGGAAGATTTCACCCCGACGCCCGAAGAGCAGCAGCTTTACGAGAAGGTTTCCGAGTATTTGCAGCGCGAAAAGCTGGTCGCGCTGCCGACGGGGCAGCGAAAATTGATGACGTTGGTGTTGCGTAAGCTGCTGGCTTCGTCCACGTTCGCCATCGCCGGCACGCTTGACGCATTAACCGAACGGCTGGAAGCGATGCTCGCCGCCGCCGAAGCCAACAACACGAACGAAAACGTCGAAGAGGATTTCGAGACCTTCGGCGAAATGTCCGAAGAATGGGCCGAAGCCGAAGAGTCGGAAGACGCGGACGAAGCCGCCGATCTGGAAGAAATAAAAGCCGAGTTGGATGAAGTCAAAGCCTACGGCGCGCTGGCCGCATCCATCGTCATCAACGCCAAAGGCGAGGCGCTGCTGAAAGCGCTTCGGCAGGGCTTCGAGAAGCTCGCCAGCCTGGGCGCGGCGCGCAAGGCCGTGATTTTCACCGAATCGCGCCGCACGCAGACTTACCTGTTCAATCTGCTTTCGCGCGAAGGGTTTGCCGAACGCGTGCTGACCATCAACGGCACGAACAGCGACGACAAATCCGGCGCGATTTACAAAGCCTGGGTCCAGCGTCATCGCGGCGAACCCGTTGTCACCGGCAACAAGACCGTGGATTTGCGCGCCGCCATCGTCGAACACTTCCGCGACCACGCCGACATTCTCATCGCCACCGAAGCCGCCGCCGAAGGCGTCAACCTGCAATTCTGTTCGCTGGTCGTGAATTACGATCTGCCCTGGAACCCGCAACGCATCGAACAACGCATTGGCCGTTGTCACCGCTACGGGCAGAAACACGACGTGGTGGTCATCAACTTCCTCAACCGCGCCAACGCCGCCGACCGCCGCGTGTTTGAATTGCTGTCGGAAAAGTTCCGGCTCTTTGACGGCGTCTTCGGTTCGTCGGACGAAGTGCTGGGCGCGCTGGAATCCGGCGTGGATTTCGAACGCCGCATCGCCGAAATCTATCAGTCCTGCCGCTCGCCCGAAGCCATTGACGCGGCCTTCAAACTTTTGCGCGATGAATTGGAAGAACAAATCGCCGCGCGCATGGCCGACACGCGGCGCGCGCTGCTGGAACACTTCGACGAAGAAGTTCACCAGCGGCTGAAAACCAGTTTGACCGAAAGCCGCGTCTGCCTGGATCGGATGGAAAAAGCCTTGTGGGCCGTCACGCGCTATGAACTGAACGGCGCGGCGGAATTCGACGAAGAACATTATGAATTCACGCTGAAAACCTGGACTGCCGACTGGCCCGAAGTCCCGACCGGGCGCTACCAATTCGCCACCCGCACGCGCGAAGTTGACGGCCATTACCCATACCGCCTCGGCCACCCTTTGGCGGAAGCGGCGCTGAAGCGAGCGGAAGAACGCGAATTGCCCGCACGCGAAATCGTTTTCGATTACAGCAATCGCTCAGACAAGATCAAAATCGGCCTGGTGGAAAGCCAGCGTCACCGCGCGGGCTGGCTGACGGTGCAACGGTTGACCGTCACCGCGCTGGACAATGAAGAAGATCATCTGCTCTGCGCCGCGTTTGATGATGCCGGGCAACCCTTGCACCCGGAATTCTGCGAAAAGCTGTTTCAGGTTCCGGGGCAGGCGACAAGCGTCATCCAGCCGCCGGTTGAAGTTAATGAAATGCTTCAGCGCGAATTGACCGCCTCCAAACTGCGTTTGCTGGATGAAATCACGACCCGCAACAACCGCTTTTTCGACGACGAAATGGACAAGCTGGAACGATGGGCGGACGATTTGAAATACAGCCTGGAAGCCGAACTGAAAGACCTGGACGTGTTGATCAAACAGGCGCGCAAGGAATCCAAATTGGCGGGAGATTTAACCCGCAAGCTCGACCTGCAACGCAAGGTCAAAGACCTGGAATCCGAACGCGCCCAAAAACGCCGCCAGCTTTACGAAGCGCAGGACGAAATTGACGCCCGAAAAGAAACGCTGATTTCCGATGTCGAAGCCAAGCTTCAGCAGAATATCAGCACAGCCGAGCTATTCATGATTCATTGGAAGATCGTTTGAGTGTAAAGCCGGGCTACACAATGTCACTCACGGGAGAACTCAATGCACCGCGACCATTCTTTTTTCATTGAATGCCTGCACCGACGCCGCAAGGTCAGGCTCTCGTTCTTCAGTCAGGAGGACAACCAAATCCTCATCAGAATTTGCGCGCCGCTGGATTACGGCCCCAGCCGCCGCGCGAAAGAACAGTCCAATCGCTATCATCTTTGGGATTTTCATAGCGATAGAACTACGCACGTACTAAGCCTTCTTCCAGAGAAGGTTTTTCAAATCGAGCCGATCTCGGACAGTTTCGATCCAGAAGAATTCATCACTTGGGATACAACCAAATCGCCCTGGTTTATCAAACGCGAGTGGGGAATTTTCAGCTAATCACACA
>CAZRXE010000299.1:0-4542 GCA_964603695.1 uncultured Heliomicrobium sp. | reverse complement strand
GGGTTGATGGCGGCGTCGGTTTGAATCACGCTTTCAATCAAACGATTGGTGATTTCAGACTTCAGTTGCCGCGCAAGTCCCGAAACGATGCCGGTGGTCAATGTGCGCTGAAAACCAAATGGATTGCCGATGGCCAAAACTTTTTGCCCAACGAACAAATCTTTCGATGTGCCCAGCGAAATCGTCGTCAGATTTTCGCCCGGCGCATCAATTTTGATTAAAGCCAGATCGTTGTCAGGATCAGCGCCCAGCGTCCGCGCCGGATAGCTTTTGCCGTTCGCCAAAGTCACTTTCAGTTCATCGGCGTCCTGAACTACGTGAAAGTTGGTCAGAATGCGGCCCTCTTTATCCAAAATGGAGCCGGATCCGCTGCCCTGGCTTTTTTGCGGATAGGCATTGAACCAATCCTGAACATAGACAGTGGAAACTGAAGTAATGTTGACCACGGCGGGACTGGTGGCGTTGTAAACTTCCTGATTGTTCTTTTCATCGCCGGCGACGGATGGATCGGTCAATCCTGCAATCGGCGCGTTTTCACTATAAGTCTTTTCAACTTTCGCGCCCGCCAGTCGCCCCAATAAGCTCGGGCCGAAGCGGTCGTAAATCAAGACCGCGCTCGATGCGAAAACGGCTGTGATCAGCGCCAGCACGACCAATTGTTTGGCGGTAATTTGATAACTTTTCATTGTCGGTTCACTCCTTATGATTCAAACTGAAGTCGGACTTTAACGTTTAGGTTTGTGTCAAGGCATCCAAAAATACCCAACCGCTTCGGCAAAAGTTCCGAAAAACCCTTGCCGAAGCCGCCAAACCCGGCTTCACAACTCGTTCTTTCCGGCGGTGATGTTAAAATTGTAAAGCTCCATCATCAAGGCAATACAGAAGGCATATAGACTTGATACGTCCGTCAGGCTGAACGCAACCAAAAACTCTTTCAAAGGATATGGGAATGTGGCCATGAAAATTTTTCGGCTGCGCAAATCATTTCTTTTCGCGGCGCTTTTGCCGGCATTCGTCGGCGCGCTGATTTGGCAGGCTTCCGCGCAATCGCAGGACAAACAGGATAAGGCAAAAGGTCAAAAGCCGCAGGAAGCGGACTTGCTGCGCATTGACACCGAATTGGTGCAGATAGATGTCGTGGTCACGGACAAACAGGGCAAGCTGGTCAGCGATCTGAAACGCGAAGATTTTCAGTTGCTCGAAGACGGCAAGCCACAACAGAT
The DNA here is from genome assembly GCA_964603695.1 of uncultured Heliomicrobium sp. GTDB lineage: Bacteria > Acidobacteriota > Blastocatellia > RBC074 > RBC074 > RBC074. Next base: position 3,319 of record CAZRXE010000299.1, on the reverse strand, counting down.
TTCTCATTTTTCAGTGGGCACTGCCGGACGACAAGCCTCCTGGCTGCGCAAGGAACCGAAACCCGCCGGCAAAAACGATTCGTCGGCACCCGCCGCGCCTGTTTTCACCGCCGGACGATATCTGGTGCTGGCGGTGGATGACCTGCATCTGACGCCGGGAAACCTGATGTTTGCTAAACAATCGCTGAACAAGTTCCTGGATCAACAAGCGGGCGCAAACGATCAATTGGCGTTGATAACCACCAGCGGCGGGCTTGGGCTTTATCAGCAATTCACGCCCGACCGCGAAGCCGTCAAACGCGCAGTCAATCGTTTGTCGCCGCGCGACCGCAAAATCACCAGCGATTCGGACGTTCCACGCATCACGCCTTATCAAGCCGAACTGATTGAGATGAACGATCCTGACGCGCTGGAATTGGCCGTGCAGGAATTGATCCGGCAACAACAAATGCAGCGTCCGATGGCGGTTTCGATGGCGCAGGCGCGCGCGCGCCAGATTGTGGCGGAAAACACCAGCGTGACGGTCAACACACTTTCAACGTTGGAAAACGTCATTCGCGGATTGCGCGATTTGCCGGGACGCAAAGTCATCGTGTTGCTGTCGGACGGGTTTCTACTTGGCGGATTCAGCAACGGCAGGCATTTCGATGTGCGCCGCATCACGGACGCCGCGACGCGCGCCGGCGTGGTGATCTATTCGCTGGATACGCGCGGTTTGATCGCCATGCCCGCGAGCATGGACGCTTCGCAGCGTGGCTTTCCTGAAACCGGGGCGTTGGGCGGCGCGCGGATGCGAATCGAAAATTCCTCCATCGAAGCCGAACGCGACGGCATGTTCGCACTGGCCAAAGACACCGGCGGCGACGCTATTTTCAACAACAACGACATCAACGCCGGTTTGCAGAAAGTTCTGAATGACACGGAGACGTATTACCTGTTGGCATTCGAGCCGCTGGTTTCTTACCGCGACGGACGTTATCGCAAACTCGAAATCCGCATTCCGTCTCGTCCTGAACTGAAAGTTCGCACGCGCAAAGGCTACTTCGCGCCGGACGACAAAGCCGCCGAAAAGGAAGCCCGCGCCGTTGCCAAAGCCGAGGAAAAAGACAAACAGAAAACGCCTGAAAAACTGGCCAAAGATCAGCAGTCCGCCGCCGCCGCGCAAGTCCGCGAAGGTTTGGGCGCACTTTATCCGCTGCGCGGCATTCCCGTGGAACTTGCCACGCACTTCATAAACACAGCGAAAGATGGCGCATCGCTCGACGTGATTGCGCATATTGACGCCGCCGCAGTCAGATTCAATCAGGTCAACGACCGTCATCAGGCCACGGTGGAGTTGGTCGGCGTTGTTTTTGACGAAAGCGGAAAGTCCGTGGAAACCTTCAGCGATAAATTGGTGATGAACCTGAAACCGGCTTCGCTCGAACACACGATCAAGAACGGCATCATTTACGGCAAGCAACTCAAAATGAAGCCAGGCTTTTATCAGGTTCGCTTTGTGGCGCGCGAAGACGGCGTCAAGCAAATCGGCAGCGCCTCAAGCTGGATTGAAATTCCCAATCTGGAAAAGAAACAACTCGCACTCAGCAGCATCTTTTTTCCCGCCTCCGGAGAAGACCTGCCCACCGGCGCGGCGACGCAGACCGTCAACGACAAAGCCAAAGAAGATTCCGTGGCGCGCCATCCGGCGACGGTTTATCGCCGGTTCAAAAGCAAAGGCAATTTCGACTTTATGATTTTTGCCTACAACGCCAAACTCAATGAAAAAGGCGCGGCGGATTTGGCGCTACAAACGCAGATTTACTCCGGCAACAAATTGGTGCTGGCCACGCCGCTCAAAAACTTTCAGCAGAGCGAACAATCTGGCGGCAATCAGGGCATCCCGCTTTCGGAAGGCTTCCCTTATTTGGCGCGGCTCTCGCTCGGTGATTTCGAGCCGGGCAATTACGAACTGCGTTTGGTGGTGATTGACCGCAACGCCAAGGCCAGCGCCAAACGCTCCGTTACGTTTACGATTGAATGAAACGATAGGACGCAGTGGTTCAAGGTGGATTTATTAGTGGGTCATTGCCAAGTCTTCAAGACGCCGGGCCGTTGCGCCTCAAATTGTCGAAAGCCTGTAACTGCCACATAATGCCCGCCGTATAGAGAATTGCTTGAACTCTTCATCGCGCCCGTCATCGCGCGATCATCACAACAATCGAAATTTCCAACCGGAGGCCCGTTATGACTGGCTTGCTGCATTTTTTTTCGCGCTCCTCTTCGCGCATTGTGCCGCGAAGCGTGTTGACGCATCTGGCGCTTGTCGGATTGCTGCTTTCTCCCGCCCTGGGGCAAGGCCCCGCTCAGCCGATGGACAAGGATTACACCGATTCCATTGTCAAAAACACGACGGAAAAGTTTTTCCTGACCGAACTGGTGGATCATCTGCCCGCTTCGGACAAAGTGCCCACGCCGGCCAAAGTGCTGGGCTATCCCGTCGGCACGCCGAACAAACTGACTTACACGAAAGACCAATACCGTTATTACCGCGAACTGGAAAAAGCCACGCCGCGCGTCAAGGTCTTCACCGCGCCGGAAAAAAGCGAACTCGGTCGTGAACAATTGCTGGTTGTCGTCGGCGACGAAGCGAATGTCGCCAATCTGGCCAAATACAAAGACATCACCGCCAAACTCGCCGACCCGCGCAAAACCAACGACGAACAAGCCAAACAATTGATCGGCGAAGGCAAGGCGATTTATTGGGCGTCTGGTTCCATCCATTCGCCCGAAACCGGCAGCCCGGAAATGCTGATGGAAATGGCCTATCGGCTGGCCGTCGAAGAATCGCCGTTCATTCAGGCGATTCGCAAAAACGTGATTGTGATGATTACGCCGACGCTGGAAGTGGACGGGCGCGACATGATGGTTGACCTTTACAACTGGCGGAAAGCCAATGAAGGCAAACGCGCGCCGAGCTTGCTGTATTGGGGGAAATACGTCGCGCACGACAACAACCGCGATTCGATGGGAATGGCGCTGGCCTTGACGCGCAATCAGATGGCGACCTTTTTGGATTTCCATCCGACGGTGCTGCACGACCTGCACGAATCGGTTCCGTTTCTCTACACATCCACTGGAACCGGGCCATACAACGCCTGGCTGGACCCGATTGTGGTCAGCGAATGGCAGGATTTGGCCTACCACGAAATCGAAGAGATGACCAAGCGCGGCGTGCCCGGCGTCTGGACGCACGGTTTTTATGACGGCTGGGCGCCGAATTACATGTTTTATGTCGCGAACGGTCACAACTCGATTGGCCGCTTTTACGAAACCTTCG
>CAZRXE010000298.1:0-2070 GCA_964603695.1 uncultured Heliomicrobium sp. | reverse complement strand
CTGCTTGCCGTTCGCGCAAAGGCGGCAGCGTGATCGGGAAGACATTCAGCCGATAAAACAAATCGCTGCGATACTTTTTGTCGGCAACCATTTGTTCCAGGTCGCAGTTTGTCGCAGCCACCAGCCGCACATCGGAGCGTTGCGTTCGCCCGCTACCCAATCTTTCAAACTCCTGTTCCTGCAAAACGCGCAGCAGTTTCGGCTGCAATTCCAACGGGATGTCGCCGACTTCATCCAAAAAGAGTGTGCCTTTGTTGGCCAGTTCAAAGCGTCCTATTCGTTGGGCAATTGCGCCGGTGAACGCGCCTTTTTCGTGGCCGAAGAGTTCGCTCTCGAGCAGGCCAGTCGGAATCGCGGCGCAGTTCAATTTGACCAGCGTGCGCTCCCGGCGTTCGCTCAGGTTGTGAATGGCGCGCGCGATTAATTCCTTGCCTGTGCCGGTTTCGCCGCGAACCAGCACGGTGGAATCCGTCGGCGCGACGGTTTCGACTTGTCTCAGGATGCGTTGCAAGGCCGCGCTTGCGCCGATGATTTGCTCGAAGTTCAGGACGGTTTGGATTTCTTCTTCCAGATAAAGCTTTTCTTCGTTGAGTTTGTTTTTGAGGGTTTCGATTTCGCGGAAAGCCAGCGCGTTTTCGACGGCAATGGCGACCTGGCCGGCGATTTGCAGGAACAATTCGCCATCGGCTTGAGTGAAAGCGCATTCGGTGCGGCTGGCCATGCTCATTGCGCCGATGACGCGGCTTTTGCGTATCAGCGGAACCGAACAATTGGCGCGGATGCCCTGGCTGACCGCGCGCCGCACCACTTCGGCGGGAAACTGTTGCAAATAATCGTGACCGGTAACGACAGCTTGTTTGGTGCGGATGGCGAGGCCAACGGGCGTTCCGTCCATCTCCGCTATCTGGCCTTCCTGCAAAATGTTTATGCCGCCGCCGCGATCCAGCGCGAACACGCGCAAGATTTCCTGCTCGTCATCATAAAGTCCCATCACGGCGTAATCGTGCCGGAAGACTTGCCGCAAACAAGCGGAAACAGCCTGAAACAGCGACGGCAAATCCAGTGCGGAAGCGATGGCGTTGGTGACTTGCAACAGCAATTGCGTGCGTTCGGCATGGCGTTGCGCCTGCAATTCCGCCGCTTGCGCGCGTTGGAAATTGAGCGCGTTTTCAACCGCGAGCGCGATTTGATTGGCGACCTGCATCAGCAATTCCTGGTCGGTTTCCGAAAAAGCGTTTTCCCGAAAACTGCCGACGCCCAGAAAACCCAGTTTGCGACCGTGTGCAATCAGCGGAATCACGCCGCCAGATTGAATGCCCGCGTCGAACAAGCGCCGGTCGAAGCCGGCAAGTTCGATGGTCAAGTCGTAACGGTTCATAAATACCGCTCGGCCTGAAAGGTAAGCCAGGCCGCCCACCGTGCCTTCGAGCGGCATCGGCGTGCCTTCCGGGATGGGCGGAATGTGTTCCGGCAAATCGAAGTAATAGGCGCGAAACTGATTGGTCTCCGGGTCATAAAGCGAAATGCCCGTGACATCGTGCCGGAAAGCTTCGCGCAAAGCGGCGGCGGCGGCGCGTGCAAGTTCGCGCAGGTTGAGATGCGCGACGACGGCGTTGTTGACGGTCAACAGCAATTGCGCGCGCGCCGGTTGCGGCATTGATTCAAGGCTTTGTCCGATGGGAAGTTCAACGTCCATACGCGAAAGCAACTCCTGGGAGCGCACGCGGCCCCGCGTGCGAGTTCTCGGCGCGAAAATTTCTTGCTCACGATGATCGCCCTGCCACGCCTGCACGCGGGGCCGCGTGCGCTCCCAGGTTTTATGAACCGGCGGCCAGTTCGCGTTTGAGCAATTTGCCGGTTGGGCCTTTGGGAATCGCCGACAGAAATTCAATCGTCTTCGGGCATTTGAAATCGGCCAGATGCGCGCGGCAGTGGGCGATCAACTCGGCTTCGGTGGCCTGCGCGCTGTCTTTCAACACAACGAAGGCTTTGACTTCTTCACCGTAAAGCGCGTCTTTGACGCCGATGGTGGCGGCGTCCTACACCGCCGGATGTTGGTAAAGCACCTCG
>CAZRXE010000297.1:0-8623 GCA_964603695.1 uncultured Heliomicrobium sp. | reverse complement strand
TATCTGAACTGGAAATTGACCAGTGTGACGATCATTGTGCTGGGCGCGTTTGGCGGCGGATTGGCTTATGCCTTCAAAACGCTGCGCCCGTTGTTTCGCGAACGCGGCGAAATCCAAAGCGAGATTACCGGACGGTTGGGTGAATCGCTCGGCGGCATTCGCATCGTCAAAGCCTACACCGCCGAAAAACGCGAGGAACTGATTTTCGCGCGCGGCGCGCACAAACTGTTTCGCAACATTGCCAAATCCATGACCGGTGTGTCGGCGATCACGGCGTTTTCGTCTGTTGTCGTCGGCGCAATCGGCGTGGTCATGATTACGATTGGCGGCAGAGCCGTGCTGGCCGGCGAAATGACTGTCGGTGATATGTTCATGTATGTCGCCTTCACCGGCTTGATGGCCATGCCGGTGATTGAAATCACAGCCATAGGCACACAAATCACTGAAGCTTTCGCCGGACTCGACCGCATCCGCGAAATCCTGAACATGAAAACCGAGGACGACGAAGATGCGCTGCGCGAAGCTTTGCCGGCGTTGCGCGGCGAAGTCGAATTCGACGATGTCAGCTTTGAATACAACGCGGGTGTGCCGGTGTTGAAAAACGTTTCGTTTAACGCCGCCGCCGGTTCAACCACGGCGCTGGTCGGTTCCAGCGGTTCCGGCAAAAGCACGCTCATCAGTCTGGTGATGAACTTCAATCATCCGCTTTCAGGCCGCGTCAACATTGACGGGCGCGATCTGGCCAATCTGAAGCTGCGGGATTACCGCCGCTATCTGGGCGTGGTTTTGCAGGACAACTTCCTTTTCGATGGCACGATTTCCGACAACATACGCTTTTCCAAACCGCACGCCACGCAAACCGAAATTGAGCGCGTCGCACACATTGCTCACTGTGCCGAATTCATCGAAGGTTTTGAAAAGAAGTACGACACCATCGTCGGCGAACGCGGCGTCAAGCTTTCCGGCGGCCAGCGCCAGCGTATCGCCATTGCGCGGGCGCTGCTGGCCGATCCGAAAATTCTGATTCTGGATGAAGCGACATCCAGTCTGGACAGTGAAAGCGAAGCTCTGATTCAGGAAGGTTTGCGCAAACTGCGGCAAGGCCGCACGACCTTTGTCATCGCGCACCGCCTTTCGACCATTCGCAGCGCCGACCGCATTCTGGTGCTCGAAGCCGGCGAAATCGTCGAGCAAGGCACGCACGAAGAATTGCTGGCGCGCGCGGGACGCTACAAGCAGCTTTACGACAAGCAGTACAAATTTGAACGCGACCAGTTCATCAATCCGGGCGAGGACTTCACGCCCGATTTGCCCAAAATCCAAATGGAAAAAGCCGCGCCGCGAATGTCGGCGTTGTAAGCAGGTGGTAGGTCGTAGGTGGTTGGGGGATTTCGCAGCCAACCACCAACCACCTGCCACCACCATCCAACCACCGTTCAGGAGACCTATGCCCGAAACCACGCAGAGCTTTGCCAACCATGCCCGTTGGCATCCGCCGTATCATTTTTTTCTTTTTCCGGTGATGACGATTCACCTCGGATGGACGATTTACAAGTTGGCGCAGTCGCCGTCGCTCGATACCGCCGAGCAAGTGCTGTTGGCCGTTGGGTTGATCGTCTTGTTTTTGCTGACGCGGATCAACGCCTTGAAAGCTCAGGATCGCGTGATTCGGCTGGAAGAGCAGTTGCGGTATCAACGCCTGTTGCCCGTCGCGTTGGCAGCAAAAGCCAGTGCGCTGCCGGCGCGCTTTATCATCGCGCTGCGCTTTGCTTCGGACGAAGAACTGCCGGGATTGGTGCAACAGGTGATTGACGGCAAATTCGCCAAACCCGTGGAAGTGAAGCAGGCCATACGGAACTGGCGCGGCGATTACTTCCGCGTTTGAGTCTGCGTTCCTGGATCAGTACCGCGAGCGGTAGCAAGAAAAGTAGAAATCATCAGGAGATCTGCCCATGGAAATTCTATGGTTGATATTGGCGTTGTTCGTCGGCGCTGGGGTTGGTTTGTTGATTCCGCGTCGCTCCAATCAAAGCAAAAACGACGCGGAGTATGAGGCGCTGAGAGCCAGAGTCCGCGAGCAGGATCGTGAATTGGAAGTCGCGCGAAAAGAGTTGGAGGAAAACGGCGAGAGGCTGGACGCGCTGAAAGACAAGATAGCGGCGGCAGGAACCAAGTTTGAACGCTTCCAAAGCGATTTCCATTCGTTGCAGGAACAGGTCAAAAGCTTTGAAAACATTCAGGCGGAAATGGAGGCGGACAGGAAAGAGGCCCAGGTCTTGCGAGAGGAACTGGATGCTTTCAACGCCAGAAACGACGCCGCCATCAAAATAGCCACGGAGTTGAACGTTACTCTCGTCGCCGAACTCGATGCCGCAAAGGAAAGTCTGAAAAGCAAGGAGCAGGAAATCGCAGCCTTGCTGATGCGAGTCAAAGAACTTGCGCCGCTCAAGCTGCAATTGACCGACCGCGATTTGCGCCTGCGTGAATGGGAAAGCAAGCATGCCGCCGCGCTTGCCGCCAAAGACGAAGAACTGGCCGGGCTTTCCGCGCAGCTTCATGCATTGGAAGACGCGCCGCAACAAGCCGAAGCGAAATCTGTCGTGCCGGACAATGCCGTCGAACCGGCCAAACTCTACGACCGCATCGCCGAACTGGAAAGCCTGCTAGCCGCGCAAACCGATTACGACGCGCAGCTTCGTGAATTGCGCGCGCAGCAAGACTTCATGCTCGGCGAAAAGGATTCGCAGCTTTCAGATTTGCGAGCAGATTTGCAGGCGCGTGTGAACGAGGCCGAAGCGAAACTGCAATCCATCAGCGCGGATCAAAACGGCGTGCTGCGCGATAAAGACGCGGCGATTTCGCTGTTGCAATTGCGCGTCAAGGAATTGGAACCGCTCAGCGCGCAACTGGCCGAGCGCGATTTGAAATTGCGACGGCTGCAAGAAGATTTTCAGGAAGCCCAATCCGTCGCCCAACGCAGCGCGGAAAAGGACGCCGAACTCGCCTCGTTGCAAGCGCGCATCGGCGAACTCGAAAACGCTGCTACGGCGGACTTGGTTGACGAATCCAAACTGTGCGAACAGGAAGCCTTGCACCAAGCCGCTTTGGCCGAAAAGGACGCGGAGTTAGCGCGGCTGCAATTGCTGGCCGGTTCCGCCGGCGCGCGCGTGGAAACCGTCGAAACGGAAATGCGCGAACTGGTAGCCGCGCATCGGTCGGAGTTGGCCAAAAAATCCGCCGAACTCGTCCGCCTGCAATCCAGCTTGTCGCTCGCCGCCGACGAACAAGCGTCTGAAGCCCGCGCCGCTGCAACCGAAGCCAGGCTGGAAGAACTTGACGCCGAACATCGCGCCGAACTCAGCGAGCGCGACGCCGAAATCGCAAGGCTGGCGGCGCGCGTCAAGGAACTAGAACCTCTGCACGCGCAGCTTTTCGCACGCGACGCCCGCTTGATCGAACTCGAAGCCCGCGTCGAAGACCTGGCCCACGAAAAACAGCGCGAAATTCATCGGCTGGAAGCCCACGTCGCGGAGTTGTTGCCCGCAGGCGCGCGCGCCGACACTGCCGAAGCCGAATTGAGGAACCTGGAAGCGCGGCTGCAAACCGCCCTCAACAACAAAGACGTGGAAATCAGCGGACTGCGCGTCCGGCTGGCCGGATTGGAAGGACTGAATGCGCAGCTTGCGGAAAAACTTCGCGCGGCGGAAAGCCCGCAGGCGGAAGGTTGATGCAACGTCGAAGTCTAAACGGCGAGCGGTTCGATCAGGGAAGCGTCATTCGCCGACGGGCTGTTGACCGCGCGCGAAACTGGAAAGGCTTCCAGGTCGTCCCCATCGTAAGGCCGCAACAACGGCAACACATCAGCCGGTTTGTTTTTCAAATCCAGCCAGAAGGCTTCTTCCTCCGGTCGCAAAATCACGGCCATACGGTGATGAAACTGTGCGATCAAGGCGTTTGGTTCAGTGGTGATGATGGTGAAACTTTGAATCCGCCGGCCATCGGGTGCTTTCCATTCTTCCCACAATCCGGCGAAGGCAAATAGGCCATCATCTTTCCGTCGCACGTAAATCGGCTGGCTCGGAGCTTTGCCTTGCTTCTGCCATTCGTAAAACCCATCGGCGGGAATCAGGCAGCGGCGTTTGCCGAGCGCGTGTTTGAATGAAGGCTTTTCGGCCAGCGTCTCGGCTTTGGCGTTGATGAGCTTGTTGCCTATGCTCGCGTCTTTGGCCCAGAAGGGAATCAAGCCCCATTTGCAATTGACGAGTTCGCGCGTTTCCGGCTGGCGAATGATCGGCGCGTTTTGCGTCGGCGCGATGTTGTAGCGGACTTCGGTAAAATCGTCGAAACCTTCGGCAGAATCCGCCTCGAAGCGTTCGGCGATTTGTTTTGGTTGATGACGAAGCGTGTAACGTCCACACATAAAAACCTCATTTAACGCAGGGCGCTGGAATGCTTATTGCTTAATGACAGATTGTCACCAGTTGACTTGCGAGATTTCACCCAAACCCAAGAGAGGACGACCTGCTATGAAAAAGTATTTGATCTATCTGTTTCCCGTCGGTGCTGTGTTTTTTGCGCTATCCATGCTGGTTGGCGGAGCCACCATGCTCGTAACCGTCCTGACCGGAGGTCACGTGGGCGGCGAACTGCCGTTGCAGTATTTCGAGTTTTTGAACTTCCCCGTTCTGTCAGTCGTGCTGCCGGTGCTGGGCATGGTGTTTATGCTCATCAGCCTGCCGGGCATCCTGGCGCAACGCGACGGCGCGAAAGAATCGAACGTCGTTGAATTGCCGACTAAATCCGCGCAGCAAACCCAGACTGTGGTTCAACATTTGAAAGCCGCCTAGGCGGCCAACGAAAGGTGATCGAAGTTATCTGGCGGAGACTAACTGCGATCCCTGCAAGCGGTGAGGAAACGTCCTCACCGCTTGCGTAAAAACACTCAGCGCCTGTCACACAAACTCCATCGCCGCAAAACTGACCACCGATTGCTCGTCAATATTCCATTGCTCGTAGCGCAACATCCTGCCGCGCGCTTCCGGCACGACGTTCAGAAAAGTGTAGAGCGGCGAAAACCCGCACCATTTCAACCTGTCTTCTTCAGGTTTCACCAGTTCAAAGAATTCTTCGGTGTTGCCGTCGCACACGTGTTGCAGGCGTTGATGGTCTTCTTCTTTAACTTCGAGCATTTCGCCTTCGTCGGCAACAGCCGTCAGATCGTCGCCGTAGCGTCTGCCGATGTGCGCCAGATCAATGCCCAGCACCCAGAACAATTTTGAGCGATGAAGTTCGGCCAGTTCTCCCAGCGCGTCGAAAAAGCGCAGAACCTGATCGTCGTTTTCCGGCGGTTCGCCGTAATACAAGGCTTTGGCAAAGGGTCCGCACAGCACCGGCAGAATCTTGAAATCCGAACCGAGCATCTGCTGCAGGAAGACGCATTGAAACTCAATCGAATGCTCCATGCTATGGCAATAATCTTCGCGCAGGACTGCGCCATCGGCGTTGCGCGTCAGTTCGTCAATCAATTCCAAATCCGGTTGAAGCGTTCCCAGCGGCGTAACGAAGGGTTTGCGCGTCAGGCCGAAGCGTTCGGGCTGGCCGTAATGCGAAGTTCCCAGCACGACGACGGTTTTGTCCGCTGCGTGATTTTTCGCAGCGCCGCTCAATCTACCGTAGGCCGCTGCGTAAGATTGCCAACCGCCGAACGGGCTGACGTGCGGCGCGGCCAGGCCAATGATCGGATCGGCGGCGGGCGACAAATCGTTTTTCAAATAATCATCCAGTTGCGCGCGCAGTTCGGCGGTTTGGTCAGGGTAGCCGGAACCGGCATGCACAGGCAAACGCGCGGGCGCGGCGGCGAATTCCGCGTGTCGCTTTCGGCGCAACCGCTCGAACTCTTCGGTTTCCAGAAAGCCGTTTCGCTGCATGACTTCAGTCAGCGATTCGATGATTTCGCTAGGCACGAGCTGACCGACCAGCCGCGTCAGATAAGCCTGCACGTCAAGCACTGTGCTTTCGCCGTCGAAATAACTAAGGCCGGCGGCCAGCAGCGGCGGGATAATCAGCATTTCATCCGAATATCGAAACGGATCGCGCAGCACCAGACCGGGGCGTTCGGCCACCGGCGAAGGAAACATATCCAGCCCGCGTCGCAGGCGAGGTAATTGCTTGCTCATAAGTTTGTACATCCTCTGGGAAGATCGGGAATCAAGTGCCGGTATGATGCGTCGGGGGTGAACTTTTGACAAACTGCGAAGCAGAGGGAAAGTTGCGTCTGAAACTCTTTCGCCCTAAGCTGCGTACCCAGTCACCGGAGAAACGATGGAGATGAACAAGAACCGAAAGACAATATGGATTCGATTGGCGGTCGCGCTGTTTGCGGCAGTGTTGATGGTTTCGACCGCCTCCGCTCAGAAAACAAAACGCAAAAAAACGCCGCCGCCCCCCCCACCTGTTCCTACTGTCACCGCCGAAGAGTTGAAAGAACTCAATGATGCCGCCACTCAATCGCGGGAACACCTGATCGCCGCTTCCAACACTTACCGCGAAAGTCTGCAACGCCTGCTCGCCCTGCAAAAACAGGACGAAAAGCGCGCCGCCGAATTGGTCGAAAAGCGCAAACAACTGCTTGCGCTCGGCATCATCGCCAAGCGCGAAGTCGTCGAAAGCGAACAGCTTTTGACCGCCGCGCAAGCCAAATCCGCCGAAACCGAAAAACAGGTGGACTCCGTGGACAATCTGGTGGCCGAAGTCAACGCCGCCGAAGAACTGGCCAAACTGCCGCCTGAACCGCAAGGTACGTTTCGTTCGACGGGCTTACTGGTGCGTTTTGTCGGAGTCAGCCGCTGGAACCTGAGCGATTACGGCAAGGTGGATGCGTTTTACCGGTTGAAGTTCAACAAGCCGCTGCCGGTCAGCGCCTTTGGTCAGAGCGAAACGCATAACCGACTGGGCTTCGATCACAGCAACGCGCTGGATGTGGCCTTGCACCCGGACAGCGCGGAAGGTCAGGCGCTGATAGAGTTTTTGCAAAGCCAGGGAATTTCCTTCATCGCCATTCGCGGCGCGATTCCGGGTTCGGCCACCGGCGCGCACATTCACGTCGGCCCCGGATCGAAACGAATCTACATCAAACCTTAAGATAGCGGCCTTGATATAGCGGCTTTCAGTACACGCGCAGGAAAATCTCAACTTCTCCTTGCCGTTCCATTCGCAGCTTTTCCTCGGCGACGGCCAAATCAAGATGCGCGCTGGCTTCGGAGACGGCCAGGAAGCGATTGAGATTGTCCACTTTGGGAAACAACAGTTTGGACATTTCCCAGGCGCTGACGCCAGGTTGGGGAACAAGGCTCAGCACTTTGTTTTGACGATCATGGATTTGGCGAATGGAGCGGTGGAAGTGTTCTTCGTAATCGGTCACGTCGTTGCCGTGCGCAGTCTTGATCAGTGTCGGCGCGAGCGAACGAATGCGCGCCAGTGAAACCAGGTATTCGCCGAGCGAGGGAAAACGCTGTCGCGGATCAATCGGGTCGGCGTTGAGTACTGGATTGGGCGAGATTGTTTTCAGCACAGTGTCGCCGGCCAGCAACAGCCGGTTGGCTTCGCGCAGCAGGCAGCAACTTCCGGGCGTGTGACCGGGCGTATGCACCACGCGCAGGCTGCCGTTGGCAAACACGAATTCCTGTTCGTCTCGATAGGCTTCAACATCATCAACAGCGTCGGCGTAATGGTGAATCAGTTCGTAACGACCGGCCATTCGTTCCAGCTCTTCCGCCGGAACGCCAGCGCGCCGCAACAACTGCCGATTAGTGCGTATTTCGCGGTGTTGAGAGATGTTCTGAAGTTCCCACTCGTGAACGAAGACTTTCGCGCCGGATTCGCGCTGCAACGTGGCAGCCAATCCGCAATGATCTTCGTGCGTGTGCGTCAGGATGATGCGCTTGAGGTCTTTGGCCGCGAAGCCTAGTTCGCGCAATTGGTCGCGCACGGCGGCCAATGCTTCGTCGGTCTTCGGGCCTGTGTCCACCAGCGTCAACGGCTCTTCGACGATCAAATAAATGTTGATCGGGCCGACCGGGAAGGGAGTTGGGATGACGAGTTTTTCAATTCGCATTTGTCTCAGGCTTTCTGTTATTCCGGCTTCCGAATTTTCTCACCGTGTGGAAAAGAGCAATGGACGCCCCCCAGATGAAAAGGCAGGCAATTATGTCAATCCAGTAATTGAAATTGTGATTGCCGCTCGTCCAATCAATGCGATTGTGGCGATTGAAAAGAAAGTTCGAGCCAGTGATAAGACACAAAAAAAAGCCAATGCTCAACGCGACTATTGCCGGAAATCGAAAGACACGTTTGCCGCTGCGATTCAGGACAAGCGTGCCAATGACGATCAACGCAAAGCCAACAAGCACTGAGACTGATAGAACAAGTGCAAGCTCAATGAGTGTTGGTTGAGATGGGAAATTGATTTCAACTCGCTCGGATTGCAGCATCTATAACTCCAGCTTGAAAACGCGCCGAGCATTCTGAAACAGGAACTTAGCCTTTACATCATCAGACAAGCCAAGCTCATTCACCTGCGCGACGCATTTTTCCAGCGAAAGCTGTGGGAAGTTCGAGCCGAACA
>CAZRXE010000296.1:0-3358 GCA_964603695.1 uncultured Heliomicrobium sp. | reverse complement strand
GTGCCCGCGACGCAAATGATACTCGCGGGTAAACACCACAAATCCGTTTTCCCAGTAAAAGTCTTTTTCTTCGACGGGTTCTTTCTTTTCCATTTCCAACTCATTTCCGCTTTCCCAAAAAGATTGAGCTAAAGAGATTGAGCTAAAGAGATTGAGAATGACGCACTGACTTTATCTGACCAACTTCACCTAAATGCCATCCAGGCAAAAACGACTACGGCAATGCCGGCCAACAATAAAAGCGGCACGGCGATGGAAAGATGATGAGCGCGGTTGAAAGCTGAGTTAGAAGGAGGGAAATACGCTACGTTCGGATTTACGCGGGCGACGAAAAGCGTCGGAGCCGGCTCTGCTTTTGGCATAACTTGTGGCGTGAGACTCAGCGGTACGATGGGGATGATGAATTCGTCCGGTTTGGTGGCGGGAGAGGGCAAATCATAAATAATGGGGATGATGATTGCATGATCGTTTTGACGCCAGGCCTGACCGGTGTCCAAACGCAGCGTCTGGGGGCGCGGCTGTTTTTTTTTGGGGGGATAGGTTTTCGTCATCCTGTTATGAAATCAACTTTCGCCGATCAACCTCTCAATCTGTTTTTCCAGTTTGCGATATTCGCCCCCGCCGCGTTTGATGTGGCGAATATTGCCGCGCCGGTCAATCAAAATAACGGTCGGCAACGCGGCAATGCCGTAACGCTCGCTGTTGGTGATGTCGTCCAGTTTGCCCACAGCCAACGGATAATTCAGTCGGTATTTGGACTTGAAAGCTTGCAGCGCCTTCCATTCGTCTTCGCGTGACAAATCTTCTTCTTTATCGGAGCGGCCAAAGAATTGTGTGACGCCGACGATCTCCAATCCTTTACCGCTATACTTGGTTTGAAACTCCCGAAAGTGCGGAAAGGCCGCCACGCAGGGCGCGCACCACATTGCCCAAAAATCCAGCAACACGACTTTGCCGCGCAAATCCGCCAATGATTTGGCGTTTGCGTCGGGCGAATTGCCAAGCCAACGCGCCACGACCAGTTCCGGCGTGGGCGTTCCGAGCAATCGTGCGTTGGCCAGTTCCATTTCAAAGAACTGCTTCAACCCGAGCTGACTGTCAAAAGCTACATTCTTCAGACGTTGGCTTAATTCTTGCGCTTCTTTTTGAAAACCAAGTTTTTCCTGCGCCGCGATGAAAATGGCCGCCAGACTTATACGGTCGCGCTCGACCGCCACTTGCGCTTGTTCGCCGGGGCGACTGAACTTTTCATTGTTTTGCGCCAGGTCATAACCGCGCCGCGCCTGTTTGGCAGCAGCATCGTACTGGCCGAGGTTATACAGCGCGAAAGCCAAATTCTTGTGCAAACCGACCAGCGGGATGAATTGGAAAGGGTCTTCCGGCATTTGCCGAAAAAGTTCTTCCAGCAGCTTTTGCGCTTCATCGAGTTGATCGCTTTCGAGCAGCGCCCCTATCAATGCCTGACGAACTCTGATGGCGTTGCGGGACTTTGAATCGGCGGTCAGCCACGCGCGGTAAGCATCCGCCGCCGCGCCAAACAGTTCCGCCTGTTGATAGAGCGTCGCCAGTGCCAACAATTCATCGCCTTTCCAATCCGCGATTTTGAACCCTGCGACGCGCTCCGCCGCCAGTTTCCGCCAAGGTTCAACGCGCGTTTCCCATTCATAAACTTGTGCCTTGCCGTCGCTCACGTCCTGGTCGAAACGTTCCTGCAATTTTCGCTGCTGCTCGGCAAAGTCTCGCAACACCTGCGACGGTTTGCGGCCTTGTGCGGCGGCAGGCAAACCCGGCCAGGCCGTCAAACAAATTGACGACAACAGCAAACTACAAAACATAACGGCGCGAGTTCTTCTGGGCATATTCGAGTTGTTTACTACTGTGGAATGACGAACGTGTCTGATCTTTCAGGGGTGCGCGGCTATTCTACACGGCGAGTTTTCTGAAGCAAGAAATCGTTTTGCCGGGCGTCGCCCGGATCGGGTAGTTACCCACATCTTTTCCGAGATGCCACGCGCTTGCCGCGTGGAGTTTCACATTGATTGCTACGATTACATCTCGACGGGTGTAGCACGAAACGCGAAGTTCCCCGGCCTTGCGCCGGGGAACTTCACGCAAAATGTTGGTCAGGGCAAGGATAATAAACTGCCCTACACCTCTCAGGTCGCACTCAACGGCAAATCGCTACAATCCGACTATTTGAAATTGAGCTGGACGACATTGGCAGGTTTGCCGTCCACCGTCAGTTCCAAATTAACCAGACCTTTTCCGACCAGACTGCGCGGCAGAGCGGCGGTATTGATCTGATCCAGTCCAATGAAGCCCGGCGCTTCGCCTGCGTAATCTACGCCAACCGTGACGCCTCCGATTTTCATTGTGACGGCAGGCAGATTGCTGCGTTTGCGAATGCCTCCGCCGTATAGCACCAAAACCAGCAGGTCGCCTTCCGGGCCAAAATCAATCGGAGCCGTCACCGATTCCGTCGTCAGATTTCCATTGCGAACTCGATACAACACCGCCGCCGGAATGCCAGTGCCGCTGGCGTTGGCAGTGAACAGCGAAGGTTCGACGGCAGCGATGGTGACTTTGGTCGAAGCAATGGCATTTCCGCTGCGACGGACAAAGATCGAAGCCTCTCCGACCGCCGTGCCTGCCGGAATCAAGAAGTTGATTTGTCCCGGCGAAACGAAAAACAGCGGCGCTTCGCGCGATTGGTTCTGCGCGTCGAGCACCGTCAGCGAAGTGCTGTCCAGCGTCGTCGGCAACGGAACCGAATTGCCGACGGCAATGTTGTTGGTCAGGAATTCGCCGAACATCGCCACGATGCTTTCCTGCGCCTGAGTTCCGCGTTTGAAACTCGCCGCCGAAACCACCACCGGCGAAGTGCGTTCAAACGCGCCGATGTCTGCGCCGTCTCCGCCTGTGGCGTTGTTGACGGCTGAGTCATCAATCGGACGACTGACGCCGCGTTGATCGGTCGCCACACCAAAATTCGAACCTTTATCAATTGCCGGACTGCCCGGCAACAAAGCTCGCGTTTGGGTCGCGCCACCATTGTTTTGCAGTGGGCTAAGCAGCGGATTGGCGTTGACGATGTCCGTCGCCTGATTGAGTGACGCATTGGTCAGGTCGTTGGTCAGGTTGTAACCCAAGGAGGTAATCGTGCCGAAAGCCCCAGGCGCTATTGTTCCGCCAGTGTTAACGCCGTTGTTGGCCACGATCGTGTTGCGAACTGTTGCGGCAGCATTAGTTCCTGCTCCCGAAGATTCAATGTAAATGCCGCCATTTGACGTCGAAGTGTTATTGGCAATCGTGCAACCGGTAACCGCCAGCGTTCTGACGCCGCTGGTAGCGAAAAGAC
>CAZRXE010000295.1:0-2259 GCA_964603695.1 uncultured Heliomicrobium sp. | reverse complement strand
GACTCCACGGGACAAGCCCGTGGCATCTCGAAGTTGCTCTTGCCCGCTTGTAGCAACGAGCGTGAGACTCCACGGGACAAGCCCGTGGCCTCATTTTGTCAAGGCTGAGTCTGCGCAATTCCTGTAATTCAAACCTTTCGGCAACGGAGTTGTCCTTCAACAGTCATTGACATAGGATGCCGCGCGGCGGCCATTTCAGCCTGCCAAATTCCCAGCCCCAGTGAGGAGCAAATGCAAACTTACACCATCAAACTTTCTCCCAAGACAGCACAGGTCACGCTGCTGCGCTTCGTTTCGCCGGACGGCCAAAAGATCGGCGAACGCGAATTGAATCATGCAGAGGTCGAGCAGTTCGCCGCCGAAGTCGAAGCCGCTTACAAAATCAACGAACCGAATCTGCCCGCGCTCGGACGCCGGTTGTTTGAATGGTTGGACGGCGCGGAGCATCGCTGGTTGGCGTCGGTGTTGGAACAAGCCGCCGGGTTGACCTTGCGGATTGATGTGGATGGCCGGTTGCGACATTTGCCGTGGGAGTTGCTGTTCGCCAATGGCACGTATTTGTGTTTCAACGCCGTGCGTCCGTTCACGACCGCGCGATTGGTCGAAGACAAACCGCGCGAGCTTCAAACGCACAATCGCCCGCTGCGGCTTTTGTTTATGGCCTGCTCGGCGGAAGACGTGCAGCCGTTGTTGGAATTTGAAGGCGAAGAGAATTTGATTCTGGAGGCGGTATCGCGCCGAAGCAGGTGAAATCGCGAATGCAGCGGGAAGGTTTGCATGACCCGAACCGCTTTTTGCCCGCGCTGGATCGAATGCTGGAAGCGATGGTCGGAGAAACCGGCTGGCTCTTTGATCGCGGGACGGTCGGAAGATAAGTCTGCCTGTGGAGTGCGGAGTGCAGCACTCCAGAGCCTGCGAACCGCTTGCCTTTGCAAAGCACTGTGCTAGGCTTCGCGGCGTATTTTCAACTCACCTTTTTCAAATCGGAGAAAAAAGAATATGGCGACACAGGCTTCTAACTTGGGAGCGGGTTCTACGTTCGATTCGACCACGGACAATACGGGCATCGGCGGGCATCCGCGCGGATTGACGACGCTGTTTTTCACTGAAATGTGGGAACGGTTCAGTTACTACGGCATGCGCGCGTTGTTGATTTTGTATATGACGACGGCGGTCGCATCCGGCGGGCTTGGGTACGACACGAAGTTCGCGGCAAGCGTTTATGGCGCGTATGTCGGTTCGGTGTACCTGATGTCCATTCCCGGCGGCTGGATCGCGGACAAAGTGTTGGGAACTCGGCGAGCCGTCCTGGTCGGCGGAATCATCATCGCGTTGGGACATTTTTCGTTGGCGGCTCCGTTCAAAACCACTTTCTTTGCGGGATTGGTTTTGATTGTGCTGGGAACCGGTTTGCTGAAACCGAATGTCAGCACGATTGTCGGCGAACTTTACAGCCCTGAAGACCAGCGCCGCGACGCGGGCTTTTCGATCTTTTACATGGGCATCAACATCGGCGCGTTCCTGGCTCCATTGGTTTGCAGCTACCTGGGCGAACAGATCAACTGGCATTTGGGTTTTGCCACCGCCGGCATTGGAATGACTTTCGGGTTGATTCAATACGTATTGGGAAAAGACAAGCTGGCGCACGTCGGGCATCCGCCGGTTCAAAGCACGTTGGAAACTCGTAAGCGCGGGATTCAAGGCGCGTTGTTCATGGCCGGGATTTGCGCCGCCGTGGGTTTGCTCTTTTTTGGTCCTGAACCAATCGTCAAATATCAATCGCTGATTATGGTCGGCGGAGTGGTGCTGTTCATCGGCTGGTTGTTTTTGTTCTTTCTGCGACCGGAAGAAAAGAAGCCCGTCGGCGCGATCATTGTTCTGTTCCTGTTCGCCATCGTTTTTTGGGCGTGTTACGAGCAGGCCGGATCGAGCTTCAGCCTCTTCGCGCGCGACCTGACCAATCGCAACATCTTCGGTTATGAATTCCCTGCCGGTTGGTATCAATCCAGCCCGGCGATTTTCGTCGTCCTGCTGACACCGCTGTTTGTCCTGCTCTGGAAAGTAATGGGAGACAAACAGCCGTCCAGCCCGATCAAATTCTCGTTGGGATTACTGTTCGTGGGACTGGGAGCTTCGCTGTTGGCAATCGCTTCGATGCTGATCGCGGGCAGCGGCAAAGCAGGGCCGTGGTGGCTGATTGGAGTGTATATGCTTCAAACCATCGGCGAGATTTGTTTGTATCCGGTGGGCTTGAGTGTG
>CAZRXE010000294.1:0-2482 GCA_964603695.1 uncultured Heliomicrobium sp. | reverse complement strand
TGTCCAGATGCCTGTCCAGACAGTTGTAGGAAATATTGGTTTGCCCGCCGACGAACCATTGAGCAAAAGGCTCGTTCCATTCCAGCACTTTGTCCCACTTCTTGAACCAGTGCAGTTCGCTGGCGATTCCAGCCCAGAAAGCTTCGGGGTTTTCGACGGATTCTTTGTAAATGCGGTCGTAATCCGCGCGGCTTTTGATGTGCGCGCCGGCGCTGAATTCAGTGGATGGCGCGAAAACACGGTCTTCCTTGAGCAATGAGTTGATGTCCGGTTGTACTTGAGACATAGAGAATGAGTGTCGCTTTCCCTTTCGATATAGTAGTTATTTTAGTTGGTAAACAGGCAGGTTTAACTGAAAGAAACACAATTACACCTGCCTGCCGATTACTCAAACGAACTGTTAATCTTCTTCTTCCTTCCTTACTCGTCCTTCGGCCACCGCCTGTTGCACGATCTTCTGTGCAATTTGCGGTGGCGTTTCGTCGTAGTGAGAAAACTCCATGTGGTAAGAGCCGCGTGCGCTGGTGATGGAATTCAGCGTTTGCGGGTAGGTCAGCATTTCGGACATCGGCACCTGGGCTTTGATGATCTGGTTGTTGCCTTTGGCGTCCATGCCCTGGATGCGTCCGCGGCGAGAGTTGAGGTCGCCCATAATGTCGCCGGCGTTTTCCTGCGGGCAAACGACGTCAACGTGCATGATCGGTTCCAGCAAAACCGGTCTGGCTTTTTCGATCATCGCCTTGAAAGCTTTGCGACCGGCCATCTGGAAGGAAAGATCGTCCGAGTCCACGTCGTGGTATTGGCCGTCAATCAGTTCGACTTTGAAATCCACCAGCGGATAACCGGCAAGCGCGCCGCGCACGGCGGCATCGGTGATGCCTTTTTGCACCGCCGGACGCCATTGTTGCGGAATCGCGCCGCCGAAGATTTTGTCCACGAACTCGAATCCGCCGCCGCGCGGCAATGGTTCGAAGACGCAGTTGCAACTGCCGAATTGTCCGCGACCGCCGGTTTGTTTCTTATGGCGCCCCTGAACTTCGGCGCGGCTTCTAATCGTTTCGCGGTAAGGAACTTTGGGTTGATGCAATTCGACTTCGACGTGGTAACGATTCTTCAGTTTCGCCACGACGGCTTCGATGTGCTGCTGGCTGGAACCGCCGAGTTCAAACTCTTTGGTGTCGGCGTTGCGCGTGTAATGCAGCAGCGGGTCTTCGTCTTCGATCTTGTGAATCGCGCCGGAAAGTTTGTCTTCGTCGGCGCGGGATTTGGGCAGCACGGCGAAGTGAATCGCGGCTTCAGGGTATTTGACCGGCTCGAATAGAATCGGCGAAGACTTGTCGGCCAGTGTGTCGCCGGTGGCGGTGTCTTTCAATTTGGTGACGGCGACGATGTCTCCGGCGTGCGCTTCCGTGATTTTTTCGAGCGCCTTGCCCTGCATCACGTGCAGCGGGCCTAAACGTTCCGCCGCTTCTTTGCCGATGTTTTGCAGCGTGGCGTCCGATTTGACTACGCCCGACCAGATTTTCATCAGCGTGATTTTACCGAAGTTTTCAACCACGGTGCGGAAGACATACGCAGCGGGGAACTCGGCGTCGCCGACGTTACGCACAACGTCATCAGATGCCGGATCAACCCCTGCGTGCGCTTTGACCGCGCCCAAATCGTGCGGGTCCGGCGCGTAATCCACAATCGCATTCAGCAACGGCACGATGCCGATCAAATTCGCTGAAGACACGGCAAACACCGGCGTCAGATTTTTGTTGATGATTTCTCTTCTCAATCCATTCAAAAATTCTTCGTCCGTCAGCGTGCCGGTTTCAAAATAATGCTCCATCAAGGTTTCGTCTGTGCCGGCGATGGTTTCGATCAAACGGTCGTGAGTTTCGGTAATGTAACCGCGCCCTTCTTCGGGAATCGGAACTTCTTTCGGCTTCCCGTTGGCGTCGAACTCGTAGGCCTTCATGTGGATGACATCCACCACGCCGCGAAAATTCTTTTCCGCACCGATGGGCATTGTCAGCGGTATGCAACTGTTGCCGAAGGTTTCGCGCAAGGCATTGTAGACCGCGCCAAAATCTGCGCGCTCCTTGTCCAGTTTGTTGACCACTATGAAGCGTGGGCGCGGACGCGACAGTTCGTCGGCCATTTCCCAGGCCTTCTCGGTTTGCACACCGATGCCGCTTACAGCGTCCACAACGAACAGGGCCGTTTCGCAAACTCGCAATGCGCCTTTGGCGTGGCCGATGAACGAGGCGTAGCCGGGTGAATCCACCAGATTGATTTTGGTTCCTTTGTGTTCAACGTAGGCAGTGGAAATGTTGAGGCTGATTTTACGAGCGATTTCTTCTTCGTCGTAATCTGTGGTGGCGGTTCCGTCATCAACTTTGCCCAGGCGGTTGGTCGCGCCGGTGGCGAATAGCATAGCGGCGACGAGGGAGGTCTTCCCAGCGTCGCCGTGACCTACAATGCCCAAGTTTCTGAT
>CAZRXE010000293.1:0-3592 GCA_964603695.1 uncultured Heliomicrobium sp. | reverse complement strand
TCGCGGATGAGTGGAAAACGGTTGGCTTCTTCGTGGAAAGTCTCGCGCAATCCGCTGGCGACCGAAATCAGCCGCAGCAGATCCAGAATTTCCACCGGCTCCAGATTGACATCTTGAATGCCGAGTTTGCCGAGCGGCTGTCGCGGATCAGGCAGATCGTTGATGTCCAGCGCCGTACCGTCGCGCAGATACACCACGCCCTCGCCGGTCAGCCGCAATTCGCGCCGAATTTCTTCCGCGTTGGTGGAAATCTGCAACTCTTCGGCAAGCGACGCTCCGAGCGGCGTGCGGATTTGCAGCAGCAGTGTGTCCTTGAGCCTGTCGAACTCAAGAGTTGTGATGGCTTGATTTTGCATTCTTGATCTTATCGCGAGGTGTACTGCATTCAGGCAACTGCATTCAGGCAACGGTACTGAAACCGCGAGATTGTAGTGACCACCTCAAAATGTGTCAAACACGAGTTAGTAATTGCCGGCAATCGCTGGGGGAACGGCCTTCCTGCCTTTTCAAAAACGAAGCAGTTACGTTTTGTTTCAACCGGCATGTATAATCCGTCGCTCGAAATTCATCCAAATCAAAATCACCGGAGGCAATACTCACTCAATGACCACACCTGTCAAACGGGTCGCGCTGGCATATTCGGGCGGACTCGATACATCAATTATCATCCCCTGGCTGAAGGAAAATTATCACTGCGAAGTCGTCGCCATCGCCGGCGATGTCGGTCAAGCCGAGGAACTCGACGGTTTGACGGAAAAAGCCCTGAAAACCGGCGCAGTCGAATGTTACGTCGAAGACCTGCGCCACGAATTCATCACTGAATACATCTGGCCGACACTCAAAGCCGGGGCGGTCTATGAGCATAAATACCTGCTCGGCACTTCCTTCGCGCGCCCTGTCATCGCCAAACGGCAAGTCGAAATCGCCAAACAAACAGGCTGCACCGCGTTGGCGCACGGTTGCACCGGCAAAGGCAACGATCAAGTCCGCTTTGAACTGACGTTCAAAGCCCTCGCGCCCGAAATGGAAGTCATCGCTCCCTGGCGCGAATGGGACATAGTTTCGCGCGAAGACGCGATTGATTACGCCACCGAACGCCAAATCCCTATCACCGCCAGTCGTGAAAAGATTTATTCGCACGACCGCAACATCTGGCACCTGTCGCACGAAGGCGGCATTCTGGAAGACCCGGCCAACGAACCGGAAGAATCCATGTTCGAGCTGACGGTTTCGCCCTTCACCGCGCCCGACACGCCGGAATACGTTGAAATCGGCTTTGAAAGCGGCATCCCGGTTTCGGTCAACGGCGAACACCTCGATCCGATTCCGCTGATCGAACGCCTGAACGAAATCGGCGGACGGCACGGTTGCGGTCGCGTGGATTTGGTGGAAAACCGTCTGGTCGGCATGAAATCGCGCGGCGTTTATGAAACGCCCGGCGGCACGCTGTTGCTGGCCGCGCTGCGCGAACTGGAATCACTTTGCCTGGATCGTGAATCCGCGCATTACAAAGAAGTCGTCTCGCACAAATACGCCGAGATGGTTTACTTCGGCCAATGGTTCACGCCCTTGCGCGAAGCCCTGGACGCTTTCGTCAACACGCTGATGGTGCCGGTCAGCGGCACGTGCAAACTGAAACTTTACAAAGGCAACGTCATCGTCGCCGGACGCACCTCGCCAAACACGCTCTATCGTCCCGATCTGGCGTCGTTCACGATGGGCGCAAGCTACGATCAAAAAGACGCCGCCGGCTTCATCAATATTCTGGGCTTGCCGCTGAAGGTCAAAGCCCTGACCCAGAAATAATTACGGCGTGGCTATGCTTCGCTGCCGGCGTGCGGTTTTTCGCGAAAGACCGCACGCCGGCAGCGAAGCATAGCCAGCATCAACACAAGGAGATTCAATGACACGATTGGCAGTTTCCGGCACAACACCGATTCCCCAATCGCTCCGAAGCATTTTTCTGCCGGCGCTTCTTTCGCTCGCGTTGCTCGTCGGCGCGTGCGGCAAGTCTCCGAAAAACACCGCTTCCGAATCATCTTCGCCCGCTTCAAGCGCGCCGGCCAGTTCATCCGGCGGGCAGTTTGAAGGCACGATCACGGCGCAACTCTTCACCGGCGCGCAGCCGACGGAGATCAACTATGCCGTCAAAGGAACCCGCATGCGCATCGAAACCAAGCTTTCACAGGGCGGAACACAAACCGGCGTGGTTTTGATGGACGCCGCTTCCGGCGCACAAAACATGCTGATGCCGCAAACCAAAACTTACCTGAGCTTGAGTTTGAACAAGAGCGGCCAGTTCCGGCAGATAGCCGAAAAGGCCGGCGAAACGGCGGGAGATTTTTCCAACGTCACATCCACTGGCCAAACCGAAACCATCGCCGGACACACTTGCCGATATTGGCGTTTCGCCGACAAACAACAAACCGACGCCTGCCTGGCGCAAGGCCTGGGCTTTTTCGGCGGCGGCGGCCAGTCCGGCGGCGTGTTTGAACAACTCAAAAACCTGGCGCTCGGCGACAAGGTCAAAGCTCAACTCAACGCCAATCCCGAATTTGCCAAATTCGTCGAAGGCGGCGCGTTCCCACTGAAGATTTCCCAAGTCGAAAACGGCCAATCCAAAACCGTAATGGAAGTCACCCGCGTCGAGCGAAAATTACTGGACGATGCCTTGTTCAGTGTGCCAGCGGATTATAAGAAGATGGAGATTCCGGGAATGCCTAGTACACGAGAAACTAAGTTTCCTTGTATTTGTCATTTTCAGCATTCACCCGCGTGTAATGCGAGTTGAGTTTTTTCCGCGCTGCCGTGAGCGAGAACTGCCAATTGATTTTGATCTGCTTTTCTTCACGCTCTTTGATTAAAGTCAGAACTTCAAGCTCGAGCTTTGCCTGCGAAGGGATGCGGCGATGCAGGCATTCACGCGCCAGCGCAGAGAATTCAATTTCGATCATGTTCAGCCAACTGGCGGACTTCGGGGTGTAGTGAAACTCAAACTTTTGCGCCAATGCGAAAGCCTCTGCTGCTGACAGGTTTTCATAGAACGCACTCGTATTGTGCGTGTTCAGATTGTCTTGTACGAGGTGAATCTTTTTCGCTTCCGGCCAGGCTTTCACGAGTTCCTGGCAAAATTCGGTGTACTCTTTTTGGCTCTTTAGGAATTGCCGGAAACTCCACCACATCTTGTGATCTCAAATCCCGAAGAGCTTGAAGCCTTCGAGATCAAGCCAGACTCGTTGAAACAGATGCGCAATGTTCGTGATTCCATAACAGCGCCGTTTGAGGACCTTGATCTTGTTGTTGAAGCCCTCGACAAAACCGCTCGTCTGGCGGTCGAGAAAGTAGTTGGTGATCTCATCGAGCCAGTTCTCAAGCGTTGTCAGAAAGGAATCAAAGCATTTCAAGCCACTCTGTTTAACGCGCCCGATCCAGTTAGTGATGGCGAGTTTGGCGTGTCCCAGCGGTAAGCGGGCGTGACTTGCTCGATTGGCCGCCGCTGTTTCGGCAAGGCGGCGTGACGCCAGGCACCTTCCTTTCCTATCTTCTCCTCCGGCATTCAATTCTTTTTTGTGGAGGGTTCCGATGAACGATT
>CAZRXE010000292.1:0-2596 GCA_964603695.1 uncultured Heliomicrobium sp. | reverse complement strand
CAAGGGCGGTTGCCGCAGTGCCCAGAATACGCCCACGTCGCTACCGGCCAGAAATTTTCGCGGCGCGCCGTTTTCATCCACCGGATGCCAATTATCCAGCGGTTCCACCAGCAATTGTCTCTGTCGCTCGGAAAACCAATTGTCCACGGGCGTGTCGTCCTCTGTCACGAGAGTTTCCATGTAGGCTTCAACATCGGCGATCAACTCTTCGTCGGGCGTGAAAGCGGTTCCTGTTTGAGCCATTCGAATTCTCCCTTGAATTAGTGGCGGCGGTAGGTCGTCAACAAGGCGCGTAGTCTAAACTGGCTTGACCAACTTCTCAACCACAGCCACTTCCGCATCTTTTCTATTTCTTACCGGGCGTTTTTTTGTCCGCGCCGGGTTTCGCGGTGGGCGAAGGCGAGGGCGTTGCGGTCGGTTCCGGCGTCGGCTCGGAGGCCGGATCGCGTTTTTCTTTTAGCGTAACGCGGGATTTGCCATACATCCGGGGATGGCCGCCGGGAAAGCGTATGTTCCAAACCG
This sequence comes from uncultured Heliomicrobium sp., assembly GCA_964603695.1. GTDB lineage: Bacteria > Acidobacteriota > Blastocatellia > RBC074 > RBC074 > RBC074. Next base: position 2,074 of record CAZRXE010000292.1, on the reverse strand, counting down.
GGCCGCGCCGCGAATCTTCGCCTTCGCCTTCGACCACGCCCAGATATTTGCCGGTTTCGGTCAGATAAGCGTGTTTGCCGATGACGGGATTTTTGGCGGGCGTGGAGTGCGTGCGATACCAGTAAAAGGTCACGAACGCGCCGCCCAGAATCAAAATGATGATGGCGTGTTTCAGAAAGCTGAAGAACATCTTCCAAACCACGAACAGAAACAGCAGCCCGATGAGCAGCCCGCCGCCGACCAACATCCAGATTGTGGATCCTTCCATAACTCCCCCTTATTTTTGACTGGGCGGATTACTTCAAGTACTTGACGAACAGCGTCGCCAAGCCGAGGAACGACAGAAAGCCGCCGACATCCGTGCAGGTGGTGACGAAAACCGTCGAAGCCAGCGCGGGGTCGGCTTTGAGCCGTTTCAAGACCAGCGGAATGATCGTTCCGGCGGCGGCGGCAATCACCAGGTTAATCATCAACGCCGCTGCGATGATGCCGCCGATAATGAACATTTTGGCGCTGAATCCGAACCAGACCAGCACGATGACGGCCGCAACCACGCCATTGACCAATCCGTTGGCCACACCGACCAGCACTTCCTTGACAAGAACGCGGCGCGAATTTTCCAGCGTCACTTCGCCCAGCGCCAACCCGCGTACGATCACGGCCAATGTTTGCGTGGCGGCGTTGCCGCCCATGCCGGCGACGATGGATTGCAGCGCGGCCAGCACGACGACTTTTTCAATCGTCGCTTCAAACGAATGAACGACGGTCGCCGCCAGCACCGCCGTCGCCAGATTGACCAGCAGCCACGGCAGCCGCAAACGCATGGATCGCAGCGGCGGGCTGGTTGCGCCTTCATCCGAACTGACGCCGGAGAGCGCGTAAATATCTTCGGTGGCTTCTTCGCGAATCACGTCCAGCACGTCGTCCACGGTGACGATACCTACCAGTTTGTGTTCTTCGTCCACCACCGGCACGCCGAGCAGGTTGTAGCGTTCGACCACGCGCGCGACTTCCTCTTGCGGGGCGTCGGTGCGAACGCTGATGACGTCCGTGCCCATGATTTTTTTGAGCGGCGTGGTCGGCGGAACCAGCAACAACTGGCGCAAACTGGACACGCCGACCAGATGATTGCGGTCGTCCACGATGTACAAGTAATAAACCAGTTCCACGTCGCGGCTGGCGTTTTGAATGTTCGAGATTGATTCGCCGACGGTCAGGTCTTCATTTAGCGCAAAGACGGCGGGCGTCATGATTCGTCCGGCGGTTCCTTCGGCGAAGCTGAGCAGTTCCTGCACGTCGGTCGAAGTCTCGACCTTCATCAAATCGAGCAACTGCTCGCGCAATTCTTCAGGCAGTTCGGCGACAAACAGCGCCGCGTCATCGCTGGGCAATTCCTGCAAGACGTGGGCGATTTCCGTCGGCCCCAATGTTTTCAACAGCGCGACGCCTTCTTCCAGACTCAGTTCGCTCAAACTGGCGGCGGCCAGCTTGGTTTCTGATTGCGCCAGGGCGATAAAGACTGCTTTGCGATCCAAATCGCTCAGCGCGTGCAGCACCTGCGCCACGTCCGCCGGACGCCCCTTGCGCAAAACGTTCAAGGCGCGTGCCGTCGCCCCGCCGCGCATCAGGCGACGCACCGAATCCAGCATCAATGAGAACTTTTGCGACTGCATAAATGAATTGCGGATTGCGAATTTCAAATTGCGGATTGATAACCACTTTCAACCCGCAATCCACAATCCGCAATCCGCAATCAGAAAACTAAAGCGGCAGGAAATACAGCGCCCAGGCGATTAAAAAGCCCACGCCGACGAAATACCCAAAGACTTTCAATCCATACCGGACGCGCTCTTGCGTGGTGTGATGTTCGGAAGAAAGCGCGGCAAAACCTATGGAAACAAGCAAACTGAACAGCAACAAGGCTAGAAAATGCGTCATGCTTTCCTCCCGATGCCGATGTCGTAAGCGTCCATCGCCGCCAGCATGTTCAATGCACCGGCCACGCGGAAAAACGTGTTGCCGTATTCGTAAGTGACTTTGGCGGCCTGTTCGGGCGTGATCTGAAATCCCCAAT
>CAZRXE010000291.1:0-2780 GCA_964603695.1 uncultured Heliomicrobium sp. | reverse complement strand
CAATGAAAAATGACAAATCCAAAATGGCAAATGGAAAATAAAAAGACCAAAAAAACATCCATCTGATTGCTTGGAACTACTGCAATTCGCCCGTCGGCACGGACATTTCGACGATTTCATAGTCGCCCGAAGCCTCAGTGTCGGCGGCGTGAATGCGGTATTCGGCCTGGAGCTTCAAATCCGTTCGCAGCGAATGATAGACGCTGCAATATTTGCCTATGGAAAGATTGATGGCGCGCGCCAGTTTTTCCGGGCTGATGCCTTCGCCCCAGGCGTCGAATTTAATTCGGACGTTTTGAAAATAACGCGGCTCCGTTTGACGCCGGTCGCCGTCCACAATCACTTCCAGACGCTGAAGCGGCGTTCTGACCTTTTCCATAATCACCACCACATCCACCGCCGAACAAGCGCCGACGGCTTCCAGTAGCAATTCCACTGGGCTGGCACCGTCAACGTGATTGCCATCAATGACGGTTTCAATTCTGCCGGCGTTGATGCCTGTGAATTTCAATCCGCCATTCCAGTTCAATTTCACCGTTACATCACTCATCGAAAGCTCTCCTTGAATACTTACGGGGTTTGTCGCCATCGCGTCGAAGCGGGAATGCCTTGCGCGGCGGCGTTTCAATTTTCGCCGCATTGTATGCGAAGACCGCGGCCACTGTCGCCACCGTGCCGGTTTATCCTCATTTCAGCGAGACGCTGAGCAGGCACGCTCGCTACAGCTCGCGGTAATGATCCGGGAGGCTTGACGAAAATCTAAAGTTCCGCTTGAAATCGTGCCAATCGGTTGGAACCTGTTTTAAGTTGTTGGCGTAACCGTGTCTGCTCATCGGTAGACAAATCTGGAGGCAATCAAATGAAATTCAAATCAATTCTCGGAATGACGGCGGTTCTTTGTTTCGGGCTGTTGTTGATGGCGGGCGGCTGCGCCCGTCGCAATCGCACTGAAGTCAAAGCAGTAACGACCACCGCCGACAAATCCGGCGGCGCGGAGGCCGGTACTCAAGCAACACCCGGCGAGCAGGCCGCACTGTCCTTTGAGGCCAAAGACGAAGAAGGCATTGATCTGGCGGAGAAAGAAGAAATTCGCCGCAAGTACACGCTCAAGCCCGGCGCGCTGGTCAATGTTCACAACATTAATGGCGGCTTGAAAATCGAAACCGCCGACGCCAGCGCCGCCGAAGTGTTGGTCGTTCGCTCCGCCAAAACCCGCGAAGAGTTGACGCAATACCGCCAAGTAATGATCGAACAGGAAGAAAACAGCCTGACCATCCGCGTGGAAAGCGACCGCAAGAGCATCTTTTCCGCGTTTGGCAAAATTCCCGAAGGTCATCAACGCGTTGTTTTGAAATTGCCTCGCAAAGTGGATTTGGACGTTCAGGGCGTGGGCGGCGCGGTGGCGATTGGCGAAATTCAAGGTCGCGTCGAACTGCGCAACATAAATGGCCAGCTCAAAGCCGGACGCATCGCCGGCGAAACTCAAATCAGCGGCGTCAACGGCGGCGTGGATGTTTCCTTCGCGCCGCTGACCGGCAAAAGAATCGAACTCAACGGCATCAACGGCAACATGGACCTTCGCTTCGAAGGCGAGGTCAACGCCGACCTGACCACCTGGGGACTCAACGGCCAGGTCAATTCGGATTTGCCCGGTCTGGAAAACAAAGACGACGAAGGTTCGCGCGGCAGAGCCAAAGCCCGCATCGGCGCGGGTGGCACGCAGATTCGCATTGGCGGCGCGAACGGCAACCTGAATTTGCTGAAAGCCGAAAAAGCCGCGACCAAAGTCGCCGCGAAGTGATTTCCTTCTGAGAACACAATGAGCACAGTTACCGCACCTGTTATTCAACTCGATAATCTGCGCGTCACTTTCGGCAAGCGCGAAATCCTGCACGACATTCGCGGCGAACTGCATGGCCGCTGCATAGGTTTGCTGGGACCGAACGGCGCGGGCAAGACCACGCTGATTCACACCTTGCTGGGCTTTCATCCGCCGTCCGCGGGCACAGCGCGCATTTTCGGACGCGACATTCGCACCGAAGCCAAACGCATTCGCGCCGAGATAGGCTATATGCCGGAACGCGACGCTTTCATAGGCAATCTGACCTGTGTGCATTTCGTGCGGTTGATGGCGGAATTGTCAGGTCTGCCGTCCGAAGCCGCGCTCGAACGCGCGCACGAAGCCTTGTTTTACGTTGGCCTGGGCGAAGCGCGCTACAGGCAGTTGGAAACCTATTCGCTGGGCATGAAACAACTCGCCAAACTGGCGCAAGCATTGGTTCATGGCCCCCGGCTGATCTTTTTGGACGAACCGACTAATGGCCTTGATCCGCCGGCGCGCACGCGTATGCTGGAATTGATTCGCGAAATCCGCGACAGCCAAAAAGCGCACATCGTGCTGTCATCGCATTTGCTGCGCGACGTGGAAGAGTGCTGCGACGAGATTCTGATTTTGAAAGGCGGCAACATCGCCGCCAACTGCAACCTGGAAGAAGAGCGCCGCGCCAACAAGAAATTCATTGAAATGGAAACGCGCAACGGCACGCAGGAATTCATCGAGGCGATTGGCGCACTTGGCTGCGATTACGCTGTGACGGCCAATCAGCGAGTCAAAATCATCATGCCTGAAGGCGCGGAAGTCCGTGACCTTTACCGTCTGGCCGCCGAACGCAACGTGCAGATTCGCCGGTTGAACTACAAGCGCGATTCACTGGAAGATATATTCCTCAAAGCAATGGAGCAGTAACAACACCTGGGTACGCATCGCTTCCAGCGTGCGC
>CAZRXE010000290.1:0-7573 GCA_964603695.1 uncultured Heliomicrobium sp. | reverse complement strand
GCGGCGGCGGCGGCGGGGAATCCGCGCTTCAGCCCGAATGCTTTGAATTGGCTGGAATGGCAGGCGCAGGCGCAATCGTTTGAAGGCCTGGCGCTCGCCCGCACGGGGATGAGCTTCAATCTGACGGGCGCGGGCCGACCGGAGCGCGTGGCAGGCATCAAGGCGTCGGCGAATCTGGCGCGGGTGTTGGGCGTGCCGCCGCAACTCGGGCGCATGTTCACGGCGGAAGAGACGACGCACGACGCCAGACTGGCAGTGTTAAGCGACGGATTCTGGACGCGCGGTTTTGCGCGCGACCCTGCCGTCATTGGCCGGCGCATTCAATTGAACGGCGAAGCTTATGAGGTGATCGGCGTGCTGCCGCCGGAGTTTCAATTTCCTGCCAACGAATGCGATTTATTGACGCCGCTGCTGATTCCTACGGAAGAGCGACTTTCGCCCACGCACTTTTATTACAAAGCCGTCGCGCGGCTGAAAGCGGGCGTCAGCCTGCAACAGGCGCAGGCGGAAACCACAGCCATCTCGGCGCGCGTGGACGAACGGAAGCCTTATCGCAAAGGCCCCGGCGCGCAGGGAACGCAGGTGGAATCGTTGCTCGACACAAATGTCGGGCAGTTTCGCACGACGCTTTACGTGCTGCTGGCGGCGGTCGGAGCGTTGTTGTTGATCGGCTGCATCAATCTAGGCGGATTGTTTTTGGTGCGCGCCAATGCACGCACGCACGAATTCGCCGTCCGCGCTGCGCTCGGCGCAAGCCGCGGTCGTTTGTACGCGCAAACGCTGAGTGAAGTCCTGCCGCTGGGTTTGCTTGGCGCGGGCGCGGGCACGCTGCTGGCCTGGGCGTTGCTCAAAGTGTTGGTGCGCTGGCTGCCGCCTTCCCTGCTGTTGACGAATTCTTTCGGCCTGCACTGGCCCGTGTTGGCTTTTGCCGTAACGCTCGGCGTGCTGGTTGCGCTGCTTGCCGGAATGCTGCCCGCGCGTTTGGCGGGGCGCGTGCGACTGGCGGAAACGATTCAGCAAGGCGCGCGAACCGTGACCGGCGGCGGCACGCTGCGCAATGCGCTGGTCACTGCGCAAATCGCCGTGACGCTGGTGCTGCTGTTTGCAGGCGGTTTGCTGGTGCGCAGTTTGGTCGCGGTGCTGCTGGTCAATCCGGGCTTTTCGCCGCAAGGCGTGCTGACGATGCAATTGCAGGTGACGCGCGCCCAATATCCCGCCGACGCTGAAGTCGGAGATTACTATCATCGTTTGCTGGCGCGCGTGCGCGCGATTCCGGGCATTGCGGCGGCGGGCATCGGCGGATTGCCTTTCAGTCAGTTCGGCAGCAGCGGCCCGGTAGAATTCGCCGCGCGCCCGAACGAAGAACAACTGCCGTGTCATTTCCGTCAAGCCACGCCGGGCTTATTTTCCGCGCTGGGCATTCCGCTGTTGCGCGGACGCGACTTCACCGAACACGACCGTGAAGGCGCGCCGCCGGTCGCAGTCATTGACGAACAACTGGCGCGACGCGCGTTCGGCGGTGCCAACCCTGTCGGCCAACGCATTCGTTTCGGCGTCATCAAGAAAGACACGCAGTGGGTGGAGATTGTCGGCGTCGTCGGACACATTCGCGTCAACAATCTGGAAAGCGATCCGCCGCCGCAACTGTACTGGCCCGCCGCGCAAACGCGATTGGAAATGCAGCGCGGGGAATTTCGCGTCGGCCTTGCCGTCAGAACCGCCGGACAGCCGGAAGCCTTCACCTCGGCGGTCATCGAACAAGTTCAAAAAGAAAACCCCGACCAGCCGGTTTACGACATACGAACGCTGAGCGACCGGATCGAGCAGAGTTTGCAGGCGCGCCACCTGTTGACAGGTCTGGTGACGGTGTTTGGCGGGGCGGCGCTGCTACTGGCCTGTCTGGGCTTGTACGGCGTGGTGTCTTACGGCACCAGCCTGCGCCTGCGCGAATTCGCCATCCGCGCGGCGCTCGGCGCGCAAAGCCGCGATGTCCGCCGCATCGTTTTCGCGCAAACGGCGAAGCTGTGGGCGGCGGGTGCGGCCATCGGATTGCCGGCTGCCTGGCTGACTGGCCGTGCATTGCAAAGTCAGTTGTATGGCGTCGGCACAACCGACGCGCCGGCGCTGGCGGCGGCTTCTTGCGTGCTGCTTGTCGTTGCCTTGACGGCCGGTTTCGGCCCGGCGCGAAAGGCTGGACGCGTGAATCCGGCTGTCACCTTGCGCGGCGAATGAGAGGCAAACGAAAACGAACATGCGATTCCATCTCAAACTGATTTCGTTGATTGGAGTGATCGTGCCGCGACGGCTACGCGCCGATTGGCGGCGGGAATGGGAAGCTGAATTGCTCTGGCGCGAACATCAACTTGCTCAATGGGACAAGCTTGACTGGCGCAACAAACGCAAACTGCTGCGGCGCTCACTTGGCGCATTCACGGATGCGCTGCTTTTACAACCTCGACGATGGGAGAATGAGATGTTTCAAGACCTACGTTTTGGCGTGCGAATGTTGCGCAAGCACAAAGGATTCACTTTGGCCGCCGTGCTGACGCTGGCGTTGGGCATCGGCGCGAACGTCGCGGTGTTCAGCGTCATCAATGCAGTCATGCTGAAAAGGCTGCCGGTGCGGCAACCGGAGCGGATGGTCGAATTGCTGAGCCGCTATCCCGGCGAACCGGCGGTGAATGCTTTTTCGCGCGCCAGCTTCGAGCATTTCAGGGACAACAGCCGCACGCTCGCCGGCCTCACCGGCGTGGCGAACGCGCGCTTTTCGGTGAAGGCCGACGGCGCGGAGCCGGAGCTTGTCGAAGGCGAATACGTGATCGGAAATTTCTTTCAAATGCTCGGCTTGCAACCGGCGCTGGGACGTTTGCTCGAACCGAACGACGACCGCGCCGACAGCAATGGTTACGCGGTCGTGATTAGTTGGCCCTACTGGCAGCGCCGCTTCAATCTCGACCCAAATGTGATTGGCCGCACCATCACGCTCGATCACGCCGTCCTGACCATCGCGGGCGTTGCGCCCTGCGGCTTCGCGGGCTTGCGCGTCGGCGCGCAGCCGGACTTATGGACGCCTGCCGCGGCTTACGCAGTCGTCAATCCGCAAGGGCAGGCGCAGCCGCAAGGACTCGGATCCTATCAACTCGTAGCCCGCCTGGCTCCCGGCGTCAGCCTGGCACAGGCGCGCGCTGAGTTCGGCCTGCTGTTCGCGTGGACGTTGCAAGAGCGCGTGCGCAACAGCAAAGACCCACAGACGAGCCAACTCACGTTCGAGCTGCGGACGGCGACGGCGGGGCTGTTCACAGACTTGCGCGAGCGTTTCGAGAAACCGCTGATGTTGACGCTGGCGATTGTCGGTTTGTTGCTGTCGCTGGCTTGTACGAACGTCGCCAGCTTGTTGCTGGCGCGGGCCGTCGCGCGCCAACGCGAAATGGCTGTGCGGCTGTCGTTGGGCGCGAGCCGCTTGCGGCTGGTGCGACAGCTTCTCACCGAAGCTTTGTTGCTCACCCTCCTCGGCGGCTTGTTAGGCATAGGCGTAGCGTGGGCGGGCAGCCGCGCGTTGGTGCAGTTGATGCGTTCCGGCCCGCCTTTCATCGGACTGCCGGGGCCGCTCGAAATTCACGCAACGCCCGATGCCAACGTATTGCTATTCGCCGTCGGCGTGGCTTTGCTGACGGCGCTGGTGTTCGGACTCGCGCCGGCATTGACGGTTTTCAAATCTGCCTCAATCGCGCCGCTGGGTCAAAGCGACCGCGTCACCGAACCGAAACTGAGCCGCGTTTTCGGCAAGTCGCTGGTTGTCGCGCAAGTGACTTTATCCGTGGTGTTGCTGAGCGCGGCGGCGCTGTTCGTCGCGCATCTGCTGCGATTGCGCGGGCAGGAGTTCGGCTTCAAACGTGACAATGTGCTCATCGTCCGTCTGGATGCGTCGCGCAGCGGTTACGAGGCGGATCGCCTGTCGCGTGCTTATGAAGAATTGCTCGAACGACTGCAACAAACGCGGCTCGTGCGCGCGGCCAGCCTGGCGGGAACGACTCCGATTTCGGGCGGCGCGGCGTCGCGTGTCGTCACCGTACCCGGATTCGACGAACGGTCTGAAGACCGGCGTTATGTCAATTTGAATTGGGTCGCGCCGCGTTACTTCGACACGCTCGGCATACGCTTGCTGGCCGGACGCGACTTTCGCCGCGAAGACCGTGGCGCGCCACGCTACGCGATCATCAATCAGGCGATGGAGCGGCATTACTTCCCCAATCAATCGGCGGTCGGGCAGCATCTGCGCTTCGACAACGACAACCATCCTTATGAAATCGTCGGCGTAGTGTCCGACGCGAAATACGCGAGCCTGCGAGAAGCCCCGCCGCGCACCGTCTACCTCAACACCTTTCAAGCGCGCCAACCGGCCTCGGATTTCATCCTCAACACCACTGGCGATCCTTACGCTGCCGCGCCGGAAGTGCGACAGGCGATCAGCGAAGTGCTGCGCACCGTCCCCGTCGCGCGCATCACGACGTTGACCGAACAAGTGGATGCCTCGCTGCTGGTCGAACGCGCCATCGCCTCTTTATCAGGCGTCTTCGCCGGCATCGGCTGTTTGCTGGCGGGATTGGGCTTGTATGGCTTGCTGGCTTACGCAACCGCGCGCCGCACGCACGAGATCGGCATACGCATGGCGCTGGGAGCTACGCGCGCGTCGGTGGCGCGGATGGTCATGCTCGAAGCACTCACGCTGACCGCGCTGGGCTTGAGCTGCGGCTGCGCAATTGCGGTTTGGAGCAGGAGCTACCTGACGGCGCTCGCGCCTGATCTGCCCGCGATGCAAGCAATGCCGCTGCTGTTCGGAGCCATCGTCACCATGGCGGTCGCGCTGCTGGCGGTCGCGCTGCCCGCTTACCGCGCAGCGCGCGTCGAACCGATGATGGCGTTAAGGCACGAATAGCGATGAAAGCACTTCTGCGACTGATTCAATTCATCGGCTTGATCGTCCCACAACGGCTGCGCGCGGACTGGCGGCAGGAATGGGAAGCGGAGTTGCGCCATCGTGAAACAATGCTGATTGAGTGGGACAAGCTTGATTGGCGAAACAAACTTGATCTGTTGCGGCGCAGCTTGGGAGCGTTCACCGATGCGCTGTGGCTGCAACCGCAACGACTGGAGGACGAAATGTTTCAAGACCTACGCTACGGCGTGCGAATGTTACTCAAACACAAAATGTTCACGCTGGTGGCGGTGCTCTCGTTGGCCCTGGGCATTGGCGCGAACACGGCGATTTTCAGTCTGGTGGATGCGGTGCTGCTCAAGTCGCTGCCCGTGCGGGAGCCGGACAAGTTGGTGCTCTTTGGCAAAGGCGAATCCATTGGGATGACGAATGGTTTCCCGAGCGGCAGCGAGGATTTGTTTTCTTATCCCTTCTATCAGCAAATCCGCCAGCAACGCGACGTGTTTTCGGATGTCGGGGCGGTGTTCAGTATTCCCTGGAACGTGCATGGCAAAGTCAATCCTCATCCCGAAACCGAGCAACTGGCCGTGCAATTAGTGTCCGGCAATTACTTTTCTGTGCTAGGCGTCAAGGCGAGTTTCGGGCGCATGCTGGCGGATGAAGATGATGTGAATCCGGGCGGGCATCCAGTTGCCGTCGTGAGCTATGGCTGGTGGCAGCGACGCCTGGGCGCGGATCCGTCGGCAGTGGGCAAAACGATCACGATTGATCAAACGACCTACACGATTATCGGCGTCGGTGCCAAAGATTTTTTCGGGACGACTGTCGGGCAGTCGCCGAATTTGTGGATACCGCTGGCAATGGAGCCGCAGATACCGCCCAACCATTGGGATGGACGCACGAACCGCGCGTATCAGGATTTGAACCTCATCGCACGATTGCAAAACGGCGTGCAACCGGAACAGGCAACAGCCGCCGTCAATGTGCGATTCAAGCAGCACCTACAGGATTGGGCGGGCGCGCAGCCTTCGGCAGAACAACGGCGGGACATGCAACAAGCCCGCATTGAATTGACACCTGCCGGACGCGGCTTATCCGAACTGCGTCAGCAATTTTCCGTGTCGTTGCGCATTTTGATGGTTGTGGTCGGATTGGTGTTGCTGATTGCGTGCGCCAACATCGCCAATCTGTTGCTGGCACGCGCGACCGCCCGGCAAAAAGAATTTGCGGTGCGGTTGGCCCTGGGCGCAGGTCGTCTGCGCATCGTGCGGCAACTGTTGACGGAAAGCCTGCTGTTGGCCGCGCTCGGTGGTTTGGCTGGCGTGCTGCTGGCCTGGTGGGGAGGGCAACTGCTGGTGCAGATGGCATCGGGTGGCGCGGAAGCCTTGCCGCTGAATGTCGCACCGAACGCGCGCATCCTGCTGTTCACACTCTGCGTGTCGTTATTCGCGGCGCTGCTCTTTGGGCTGGCTCCGGCGTTGCGCGCGTTTCGTCTGGAACCGAATGCCTCGCTGAAAGGCGGCAAAGGCGCGGTGCAGGCTGGCGCGCAAAGCCCTTTTGGCAAGGCGCTGGTGGTTGGGCAAGTGGCACTTTCGTTGATGCTGTTGGTGGGCGCGGGCTTGTTCGCCCGCACGCTCATCAACCTGCAAAACGTGCCGACCGGCTTCAATACGGAAAACGCCTTGCTCTTCAAAATTGATACCGCAACGACAGGGTACAAAGACGCGCAGATAACGGAAGTCATGCGTGCGGTGGAAGAAAAAGTGAAAACTGTGCCGGGTGTCCAGGCCGCCGCATTTTCGTTCCTCGTGTTCAATCAGGGTCTTTGGACGAGCCCGGCGTACACACAGGAACAAGTGGCTTTGGATTTGAGAAGTCGGATTGTGCGAAACAACTCGGTCGGCGCGGATTACTTTGCGGCGATGGGCATTCCCCTCGTCGCAGGACGCGGCTTTACATCGCAGGACAACGACAAATCGCAGAAAGTGGCGGTGATCAGTGAAACGATGGCGCAACGCTTTTTCCCGCACGTTTCGCCGATTGGTCGCCGGTTCGGCATTCGCGGGCCGGAATCGGGCGGACAAATCGAAATCATCGGCGTAGTCAAAGATACCCGTGCGATGAGCCTGAACGAAGAATTCAGGCCCTCTGCCTATTACCCGTACGCGCAAGGCAGCGACCCGCTCGAAAATTTTGTCGTGCGGGTTGTCGGCGCGCCGGAAACCATCGTGGCGCAAGTCCGCCGCGCCGTCCGCGAAGTCAACTCCAACCTGCCCATTGATGAAGTCGTCAGCCTTTCCGATCAAGTTGGTCGTTCGCTCGTGCAGCAAAAACTGACGGCGCGGCTGGGCGCATTTTTCGGCTTGCTCGCACTGTTGCTGGCCTGCATCGGATTGTACGGCGTGTTGTCGTATGCCGTTGCCCGGCGCACCAATGAAATCGGTATTCGGATGGCGCTCGGCGCACAAAGCCATAACGTGCTGTGGCTGGTGCTGCGCGAAGCTTTGACGCTGGTCTTGATCGGCGCAGGCGTCGGTTTGTTGGCGGCGCTGGCGGCGACACGAACGACTTCCAGTTTGCTCTTCGGCTTGCAGCCTAACGATCCGTTGACGATTGCGCTGGCGGCGCTGGCGCTGT
>CAZRXE010000289.1:0-4232 GCA_964603695.1 uncultured Heliomicrobium sp. | reverse complement strand
GGATGGCCGCGTGGCGTTGGAAAAGCTTTCGCGCAGTTTGGGGAATTCGGCGGAAACGCTGCAAAACGTCATCACACCGGCGCGGCGAATCGTCCCGCCTCGAAACACTCCGACGGTGGTTTTCGATCCCAGTAAAAATCTGGACAGACTTTCCGTTCGAGAATCACTGACGGGCAAAAACGTCTTGTTGATAGGTTTCACTGGCTTCATTGGCAAGGTCTGGCTGGCAAAAGTGCTGCAAGAAGTTCCGGAGATCGGGAAGGTCTTCTTGCTGATTCGCCGCCAGCGTTCGACCACCGCGCAACGCCGGTTTGAAAAAATTGCCGCCGAATCGCCGGTCTTCGACGGTCTGCACAAAATTCACGGCGACAACTTCAGCCGTTTCCTGGCGGAAAAAATAGAAGTCGTGGAAGGCGATGTCAGTCAATCTGGCTTAGGACTCGCGCCTGAAGTGCGCGCCCGCATGCAATCGCAACTCGACGTCATCATCAACAGTTCCGGCTTGACGGATTTCAACCCGGACTTGCGTCAGGCGCTGGCGATTAACATTGACGGCACGATTCATGTGCTGAATTTCCTGCGCGAATGTTCTCACAGCTCAGTGCTTCATCTTTCCACCTGCTACGTGGTGGGCTTCCGCGATGGGCGTATTCCTGAAACGCTGACGCCCAATTACACGCCCAAGGGCATTTCGGATTTCGATGCCGAGGTCGAATACGAATCGCTGCAAAAACTGGCCAAAGACATAGAAACCCGCGCCGAAAGCGCCGAAGTTACCGAAGATCTTCGCCGGCAGGTGCTGGAAAAAGGCAAACGCGCCAACAAACAACTGACCGAATCCGAAATCAACGCGCAAGTTCGCAAACAGCGTCAACGCTGGGTGCGCGCCGAACTGACCGACGCCGGAATGCATCGCGCGCAGGAGCTCGGCTGGCCGAACACTTACACCCTCACCAAAAGCCTGGCCGAATCGCTGATTGCTATACGCGCCAACGATTTACCCATCGCTGTAGTGCGCCCGTCCATCGTCGAAACTTCCACCCACGATCCGTTCAAAGGCTGGAACGAAGGCGTCAATACTTCCGCCCCAATTTCCTACTTACTAGGCACGTTCTTCCGCCAATTGCCCTCAAACGGCAAAAAATGCCTGGACATCATTCCGGTGGATTTGGTCTGCCGAGGGATGGCTTTGATTACGGCGGCGCTCATCGAACGACGGCACGATTCGATGTATCACCTGGCGACTTCGGCGGTGAATCCTTGCGATATGCGCCGGACGATTGAACTGACGGGGCTGGCACACCGCAAGCACTACCGCGCGCAAGACGATTTCAACTATCGCTTGCTGGCGATGTTCGATTCGATCTCGGTATCAAAAGAACGGTATCAAAAACTCTCCGCTCCGGCGCAAAAACAACTGGTGCAGGCCTTGCTGCGTATTGTTTCGCCGTTACCAATGATGCGTTCGCCTCTGATTCGCCGCGAACGCGACTTAAACAAGGTCGAGAAGCTGGTCGAGCTTTACGAACCTTTCATTCTGCACAACGAGTACGTGTTTGAAGCCAGAAACGTGGAAATGCTCTCGCTGGCACTTCCGCCGGAAGAACAAGTCGCTTTCGGCTACGACGCTGGCTGCATTGATTGGTGGGATTACTGGATCAACATTCACATTCCGGCTCTGCGCAAATGGTCTTATCCGTTGATTGAAGGTCGTTCGGTCGAAAACAAGTCTTCTCGTTCGGTGACTTTGCCGGCGCAGGAACAAAGCGTCGCAGCAAGTTGACCGAAATCTTGAAAACCCCAAACATAGTTAGCAAAGCTTATGGCAATTTTTTTGACCGGCGCGACCGGTTATGTCGGAGCGCACGTTGCGGCGCTGCTGCTCGAAAATCACCAAGATCAACTCAATCTGCTGGTGCGCGCCAAATCCGCGCCGGAGGCTGAACAGCGGCTATGGAAATCCATGCAATTGCATCTGGATTTCCCTCGCTTCCATGAGCTTTTGAAAACGCGCGTGAATGTCTTCTGCGGCGACCTGACCGACAAACATTTCGGCTTGTCGGAAGGTGATTACCGACGACTGGCAAACACAACTGATTCGATCATTCACTGCGCGGCCTCGCTCAATCGCAAAAGCGAAAAGGTTTGCCTGAACGTCAATCTGCGCGGCACGCTGGAAGTGCTTAAATTGGCGCAAGCCGCGCGCGACCTTCACGGCCTTCGACGATTCAGCGATGTTTCCACAGTCGCCATCTGCGGCCAACGTTTCAGCGAAGTGGTCAAGGAAGACGAATCTCTGGACTGGAATAGATCCGATTACGATCCCTACGCAAGAACAAAAAAATTCTGCGAGCACATGGTTGCCGAACTGCTGCCCGATGTCCGTCACACTGTCTTCCGCCCTAGCATCATTCTTGGAGACAGCCGCTATGCTGAAACCACGCAATTCGACATGGTGCGCTCCTTCGTATTCCTGGCTAGTCTGCCGCTGCTCCCATTCCGTTCCACAGATCAGATTGACATTGTCAATGTGGACTTTGTCGCTGAATCCATCGTGACCATTCACCAAAAGACAAATCCCCTACATAACATCTATCATCTGTCATCAGGAAAAAGTTCGCAGACCTTTAGGGTGCTGACTGATGCAATTGCAAATTTTCAGGATAAAAGTGCTCCAATCTTCTTGCCATTTTTGGAAAAACCGTTTACAAGACTAAATAACTGGTTAGCCAACAATCTAAGGAATAATGCAATTGGTTATGGTGCAACGTTGTTGAAAGTTTTTTTACCCTACATCACATTCAACACGGTTTTTGATAACGAGCGCATTACTAAGGAAACAGGCAAGCAGCCTATACCTTTTTCGGAATATTGTTACCCCTTGCTTCAGTTCAGCCGGGCGAGTAACTTCAAATACCCACACAAAGATTGGCCGGGCGAGGTTTCAGGTGCTGGTTCTCTTCTCCAGAGGAGTTCAAAATCGCAAATCAGCATTGCCCGAAGTTAAACAGTTCTCCTTAAAATTCGATTTACAGCAGTACAGCTTTCATCCTATGACAAGTGCCCCGTCGGATCGTTATCGCCACCGGTGTAACAACCTGAATGATGTCTCCCCGACATCATTAAAAGTTACTCTGGTGTCCCTGCGATCATCGTCCTCACTTCAGAGTGCGATTGATCTTTATCGCAAAAATTGTGACCGCGCTGAGGCTGTGGCTTTCAGATGTAGTGTTTTGAGCGAATTCTCTTCCCCACAGAGAATTTCTAAATTCGTTCGGAATTCTGTCTGAAAAATGCACATGGCTCGGGCGGTAAGTCATGATCGTTTGGACGAAACGGAGCTGACTATTGTGTTCGACTATTGCAGTTGCGAGTGCCCACTCTCTCGTAACTGCATAGAAGACATCCTCACACAGCTCTTTGGTAACTCTTGGAACACCCGGCAATGCCGGTAGGGTTCTGGGCGACAATATCGCCGTCGTCGGTTTTGTGGTCAAAGCCGACGAAATCATCCCCCAAACAGGAGGAATCAAAGCTATGAACATGGATATTGCCTTAGAGGGTTGGGTTAGTGGTCTAATCGAACTATCAAAATTCAAATGGATGCTCGGAGCCGGTCATCGCTGGCATCCGGGTGAAAGACTCAAGCTTCTTTTCACCGGGTATAACGGCACACGGAACACTGGTGCAGACGTTCGCGTCGAGGAAATGCTTCGCCAGGTTAAACACATCCTGGGCGAGGAAAATTGTGAGTTAAGCGTCTTAAGCCAAAACTTCGACCTGACGCAGGGTTATTTCAAAGGCGTCAATCAAGTCAGACTTCCTGACATCTTTCCTCCCATGCTTTACCGGGAAATCCCCAAATATGATGGTGTCATTGCCTGCGAAGGCTCCATGTTCAAGAGCAAATTCGCCAATGCACTGACAACGATGATGATCGGCAGCCTCGGCATTGCGTCCGTACAAAATAAGTTGAGCGTGGGTTACGGCGCGGAAGCCGGGCAGATGGATCCGCTGATCGCTAAAATGGTTGCGCGTTATTGCAGCGATTCGATGGTAGTTACGCGCAATCCCGAATCGCAGGAAGTGCTGGGCAAACTTGGAGTGTCCACCGAACTCGGCACCGATACCGCCTGGACCTTCGAGCCGCACCTGAATGGTTACGGACGCAAAATTCTGCGCATCGCCGGCTGGGACGAGCAAACTCCCGTAATGACGGTTTGCCCGATCAA
>CAZRXE010000288.1:0-3646 GCA_964603695.1 uncultured Heliomicrobium sp. | reverse complement strand
GGTGGAAAAAAACGCAGCACCGGCGACTGCAGCAGGTAAACGCAAATCGGCAGGCGACGAGTAATCAACTTCGGCAGCCAAACCGAAAAGACATCGGCGGGATTCAACTCATCATCGAGTTGAATCCCGCCGATGTCTTTTGTCCCGCGTCGCCGGCGTCAATCAGTCTTTGTCTGCGTTGGTCTTGACGTGCCTGCGCTCCCAAAGCTTGGCGTATTTCAGAAACACGCCGTAAGCCGTAAACATCGCCACGGCCAATCCCGGCACACCGTCGCGAAAGCCTTGTTTCAGCAGGTAAGTTCGGATGAAGGCGGCTATCGGCAGAATGAACAAATCAATGCCGCGCGCGCGTTTGCCTTTGCTGTGCAGGTAATTCGCCGCCAGCGTGGCGTAGTTGTCCGTCCGGCGATGATGATCACTGAGACTGTGACTGGTGTAATGCAGCAATTCGCCGGGCAAGGTTTCGACCCTGCCGCGCACGTGCGCAACTTCGTGCGGCGCAACACCGTCCCAATAACTCGCCGCTTTGCGATACAGCCGCATTTGATAATCGGGATACCAGCCCGAATGCAGAATCCAGCGCCCCAAAAACTCCGTCCGCCGCGCAATGCGAAAGCCGTCGGGCAAACCGGACGGATCGCGTTGTTTCAAGGCTTCAATCGCCGCGCGCAATTCCGGGGTGACGCGCTCATCAGCATCCATCCACAAAATCCAATCGCCGGTGGTCATTGAATCGGAGTATTCGTGTTTGTCTTTGTAGCCGCGAAATTCGCGGTTGAAGATTTTGTCGGTGTAACGGCGCACGATTTCGACCGTGCGGTCGGTGGAATTGGAATCGCAGACGACAATCTCATCCGCCCAGGCCACCGATTCGCAAACGGCGGCAATGTTGGCTTCTTCGTTGTAGACGTTGATTTTGGCGGAGATTTTCAAGCGGAGCCGGTGATTTGAAGATCAGGGTTATGGTTTGGGAATTTGATGAAACAGTTTAGAAACCGGGCAGGAAAAGCCCGGCAACAAAGGCGAGGTCAGTTGATCTTCGCGCAGCAACGTCGCGGCTTGAACCAGTTTGGCGCGGCTGCGGCGATAAACCTCGACCTGCTGCGACTGCCAATCCACGATCCAGTATTCGCGCACACCGCGAAGCGAATAAAGTTTGAGTTTCGTGCCGCGATCCCGCTGCTCGTTTTGCCAACCGGGAGAAACGACTTCCACCACCAGATCAGGCGCGGCATGCAGTTTGCCGTCATCGCCGAGCACTTGCGGCAAGCGTTCATTACTGACCCAAACCACATCCGGCGCAACGGCATCATGAATGTCAAAGATCACGCCGGGCGAACAATTCGCGACGCCCAAACCTGATTGCTCGTTCCAATTTTCCAACGCTCCAAAAAGTTTTGAGGCGGCATACTGATGATGCCAGTGTGGCTGTGTGGACACGTGAAACTCTCCTTCGATCAACTCATAAAGCTTGCCGTCCTCCGGCATCCGCGCCAGATCGTCAACGGTGAAGAGCAACTCAGTGATTGGTTTTCGTAATGCGCTCATTGATTTTCCTCCGTGATGGCCGCGCGGATTGTACAACGACGGTCGCGGCTTTGACAGAAAGCTTGCTCAAACCACGTTGCTCCTTGTCTGTTTTTAGAGCCGGGGGATCATTCCTATCAGCGGCATTCCAAGCAGCGGCATTTTGTTGCTAAGCCGTCGTTTTTTGTGAAATCTACCGGCCCAAATCGGTAATCGGCTGAAATTGTTTGACGGAGGCGGAGAGCCAGGTTGCTCTGCCGCCTCCATCAAACTACAGGTTGGCGGTTCAGTGCGCCGCCCATATAATCGCCGCCTCAACCGTTGCGGCACGCAAGGAGTAAGCCAACGAAAATTGATGAGGAATATGGTGAACGCTGAAACAGACCCGTTAATCAATCTGATTTACGACGCTGCCTTTGAGCCCAAACTCTGGCGCAAGTTTACCGATGCGCTATGCCAGCGGCTGAATTCACGCAATTGCAACTTTCACAACGTTGATCTGACCAATAGGCGTTTCGAGTTTATTCACAACACCATTGATAAGTCGCTGGTCGCCTGGTATCTGGAAAAATTCCATGTAGAGAATCCCTTCTATCCGGTAGTCTTGCCATTAGCTCATTCCGGTGTTGTCTTGTTCAGCCACGAGCTATTGTCCGCTGAAGAGTTCGAGGCCAGCACCTTTTACAAATACATGAAAGTCATCAAGCTTTATCACGCGATGCACCTGACCGTCATCCGTGAAAACAATCTCCTCAGCGGGTTGGCGCTGGCGCGGCGGAAGGAAGATGGCATCTATACGGAAGTCGAAGCGCAGACGCTGCGTTCCTTGCACCCGCACTTACAACGCGCCTTTCGTGTCGGTAAATTGCTGGCTCGGCTTGAAGTGGAGCGGGAAATCCTAAGCCAGATTTTGAACCATTTACCGCAGGGGGCGGCAATGGTCAGCACCACCGGCCACGTCATTTATTCCAACACGAAAGCCCAGAAGATTTTCTATCGCCGCGATGGCTTGTTTTTAGACCAGGACGGTCGTTTATGCGCCGCCAAGGAAGACAAGGAACTACAAAGATTGATCAGCTTGACCGGTCACAATAAACCAAACTTCTCAGACCATCGGGGCGGAGTTCTGAAGATAAATCGCCCCGGCGAATTGCGCCCTTATTTCCTGCGCGTCAAGCCGCTGAAAATTGAGGTGGCGCATCTAAACTTCCGGCAACCTACCGCGCTGCTCTTGCTGAATGATCCTGAACAATTGCTCGAATCCGACGAGGAAATTTTGCAATGGATGTTTGAACTCACACCGACTGAAGCACACTTTGCAGCCATCCTGCTTCGGGGCAAGAGTCCTGATGAAGTCGCCGAGGAATTGAACATCACGTCAAACACCGCGAAAACGCATCTCAAGCACATTTTTCAAAAAACTGAGACGAGCAATCAAAGAGATTTGGTGATCCTTCTGCTCAATAGCTTGGCAGTAAAGTGACTTGAACCGCGAACTTGCGTAACTATCTTTGTTCATCGCCCCGCTCAGCCAGGAAATTTTTCTTTCCAACTATTAATAGCCCGCCATATTGATCTTCATCAGCCCCCTGAACAACAAACCGAAGCCATCGGCAGTGGCTGCATTAGCTTTACAACTTGGCACCTGCCGAAACGAAACTCGCCGTCATCTTGATTCGCGGCAATAACATCGTTGCGGCTGCGGCGGAATTACTCATCTCGCCCCCCGCACCCACATTAAACGCATCTTCAAGAAAACCGGAACTCACCGGCAACGCGAATTAATCAACCTGCTGCTCAAAAGCCCGGCGACGCTGAAATAATGCCTGCCCGCAACTTTTTTGCAGGCATCACCCAAATGGGTGACGACAAGATTGCTGTGTCTTTTTATCCTGCTCGCGCTGAATCAAACAGGTTGGTCGCCCGTCCCAAGCCCGACGGAGCAGACATCTCGCTTCAGTAAGCAACAATTCTTCAATTGACATGGCTAGGTGCCTGCGTAGGCAGAGCTATGTCCATTCATCGAAAAGGAAACACAAATGAGATTACGAATGATTTGTTTATGCGCAGGGTTGTCGCTCTGTGTGCTGATAGGCTTGGCAACAGGAGTTCATCCGCG
>CAZRXE010000287.1:0-17595 GCA_964603695.1 uncultured Heliomicrobium sp. | reverse complement strand
CGATCATTTTCGCGACGCCATCAAAGGCAATGTTTTCAAGGCGCGCGAAACCGGCTTCGTCCAATCCGGCGCGCATCGCCATGGCGTCAAGCTGGGCATTCGCGGCGCGATTGACGATTTCGCGGATTCGCCGCTCGAATCCATCAATTACGTCGAATGCCACGACAATCACACCTTGTGGGATCGGCTGGTCATCAGCACGATTGACGACGCCGACATTAATGCCGCAGACCGTCGCGCGATGGACAAATTGGCCGCAGCCATTCTCTTCACTTCTCAAGGCATCCCCTTCATTCAAACTGGCCAGGAGTTTTTGCGCAGCAAAGGCGGCGATCATAACAGTTACGACCAGCCGGACGCGGTCAATATGATTCGCTGGCGCGAAAAGGCGGATCATCAGGACATTTACGAATACTATCAAGGCTTGATTTCACTGCGCCGCGCACATCCGCTTTTCCGGCTGGAGCTGGCCGAGCAGGTGCGTCGCGCTGTGAAGTTTCTGGATGACGATTGGGGATTTGCACTGCCGGCGAATTGCGTGGCCTACCTGATTGAAGACGTGACTGGCGAAGACGACTGGAGTCGCGCGCTGGTGATTTTGAATCCGAACGCGAAAGCGGTTGAAATGACTATTCCCGAAGGCCGTTGGCGCGTGTTCGGCAATCACAAGGAAGTCAGCACCATACCGCTGCGATTAACGTCTCCGTTGGTTACAGCAGGGCAACTTACGGTTTCGGCGACTGTCTCGCGGCGGAGCGCATTAATTTTAGGGGAAGTGAAGCCGCGCTTGCTGAGTTAGCCGAAAATCCATTTACAAACTCCGTAGAATCCACATAATTTCCACGCTCCACCGGCGCTTTCCGCGTGGAGGATGTACCTACAAGTTTTATCCGTAATCCCGGCGATCCGAGATATTCAGCTTGCAATTTCGTGGTCGCCATAAAGCACCTATACAAACCAAATAAATTTCTTTTCCTGGAAAGTTGCTCAAGAAGGGAAAAGAACGGTCAAAATTTAGGCCGGAATGTCTTCGCCCTGAGAAAGCCTGACATCCCAGCCTAAATAGGAAGACAAACTGTTGGGCGAAATAGAACCTTTTCCCCCCAAACTGTTTGCCGCTGAGGAAGACGCAGCGGCAACTCATTTGGTTATGGTTTTTCTCGCCTGGCGAACCTCAATCAAAGGAGTTTCCATGCAACCCAGTTCCCCTGCTGGAGAGTTGTCTGTCTCAATAATCGTTCCCCTGTACAACGAAGAAGAAAATGTCCCACTGCTGGTCGAAACCATCTTTCGCGAATTCGGCACTGATCCGGCATTGCTTGAGGTGGTGTTGGTGGATGACGGGAGTCGGGATAAAACGGCGGAATTGGCGCTTGAGTTGGCGCAAGGCGAACCGCGCATTCGATTGGTTCAACACGAACGCAATCGCGGTTTGGGCGGCGCAATCCGCACCGGATTGAAAGCTGCGAGCGGCGATATGGTCTTCTATACCGACGCCGATCTGCCTTTTGATTTCAGCCTGATTCCCAAACTGGTTTCTCTGGCTGGACGCAATCGTCTGGTGACGGGCTATCGTTTGAATCGCGGAGAAGGGGCACGCCGTTGGGTGCTGACCAAAGGCTACAATTTTTTGATTCACGCCTTGTTCGGCCTTCGCGTTCACGATGTCAACTTCGCCTGCAAGATCATTCCGCGAAAACTGACTCAGCATCTGGATTTGCAATCCGAAGGTTCCTTCATTGATGCGGAAATTCTGCTGGAAGCGCGCCGGCAGGGTCTGACGGTTGTCGAACATCCGCTGGTCTATTACCCGCGTCTGCTCGGCCAATCCACGCTTTCGCGACCGGCGGTGATTTTCGTCATCCTGCGCGAATTGGCTCGATACATTCGGCAAAGCGCCACCGCAGAGGAAACGAAAGTCCCGCTGCTTTCCACCTCGCCATTGGTTCGATACAGCTTGGCGTTTTTGGTGACGTTCTGTGCTGTGCTGTTCTCAAGCTTGCTTCAACTTCCGCTCATCGGCGTTTCTTTGCTGTTCGCTGCCGGAGTGGCGGTGGTCTCGCTTTACGGCGGATGGAAGCCGGGTTTGCTGACGGCGGTGCTGTCCATTTTGGGAATAGACCTGTTTCTGATGCCGCCGATTTGGGCTTTGACGATCACTTGGGACGATCTTTCCAGAGCCGCCTGGTTCGGCTGTGCGATTCTGTTGGCCGTTGTGATCAACGCTTGGCGAAAGACGACTGCCGAAGAGACGACTTCATGGTCAGAAGACTGATCCTCAACGCGGACGATTACGGCCACTGCGCGGAAATCAATGACGCCGTCGAAGAGTTGATTTCCGCCGGTCGGCTGCGCGATGTTTCCGTCCTGGCCAACGGCGATTTGTGGGCGGCCTCCGCGCAGTTTTTGCGGCGGCATCCGCATATCAGCGCGGGGGCGCATCTGAACGCGGTCGAAGGTCGTCCCGTCTCGCCCGCTTCCGAGGTTCGTCCCCTGATCGGCGCGGACGGAGTTTTCGTCGGACTGCGAAGTTTGATGGCGCTGTGGATGCTGCATCCGCAGCTTGTCAGTCGCGCGCTGGAAATCGAATGGCGCGCGCAACTGCAAAGGTTGCGCGACGCCGGACTGGAGCTTTCTCACGCCGACAGCCATCAACACTTGCACGCTTTTCCGCCCGCCTGGAAATGCGCCGTCAAGTTATGCGCGGAACTCGGCATTCCCGCGCTGCGGCTTCCCCTGGAAAGGAACGCTTTGCCGATGCGCCGCGCCGGAGCTTTTGCGCTGGGCGCGTCATTGACGGTTTCCGCACTGACGGCTTACAGCCGCAAGCTGCGCCACAACGATCACTTTTTGGGATTCAAACGCGCGGGGCTTTACGGGCTGGAGGCCTTGCTGGCGGATTTGAAGACGCTGCAACCGGGCGTGACGGAAATCGCGCTTCATCCCAGCACGGCGGATAACGTGCCTTATCCGCATTTGCTGGGCGATGGCGAACGCCGCGCGTTGCTCTCCTCGTCGTTGCCAGAACAATGCGCGGCGCAAGGTATTGAACTCACCACCTGGCGGGAAATCGTTTGAGAGCGAATCTCAACGCCGATTACTGAGAACAGACTTTCCGCCCGCCGAAGCAATCATGAAGACTTCGCCGTTGAGGACTTTTTTCAACTCTTCGGATTTGTCGCTTGGCGTCATCAGGAAAACGCGCCGCTCGCCTTGCCACAAGCGTGCGATTTGTTCGTTGTCAATGAAGACCGGCGGCGCGTCCGGGTAATGCGAGCCGAATTCCAGCACCGTCGTTCTGCCGTTCAACAGCAGAATTTGCCGCGCCAGATAAAACCCAATGCTCGATCCGCTCTGATACTCGCCGTTGAGCGCGACAATGTCGTCCGGCGCTAGCCGTTTGCCGATTTCCACCGCTAACGGACGCGAAGACAAATACGGCTCGAATTTGCCGAAAGCCAGATGCGCGAAATAAATGAAGCCCGTAGCCGCCAGTGCAGTGGCCAGCGACGCCGCCAACACCTGCTTCCGCCGGCGCAAGACGAACGCGATTCCGAATCCGAGTCCGAACGACACCGCCGCGCCCGCCGCCGGCACGCGCAACGCGGCAAAGGCCGGCGCAGTGAGGTCGGAGATGTGTCCCAGCGACAAGCGATAGTTCTCCGGGTTTTGCGTCAGAAAGTCCGAAATATCGCCGCCGCCCGGAATGTGTCGTGATGTCCACAGGAAGTACCCCAGCACGCCGGCCACGGCCAACCCGATCAAGGCCAGCGCGCCTTGCGCGATGCTGATCCAGCGATGGTTTTCCTTTTCGCCTTGCGCCAGCGCCGTTCCGGCCAGCAAGGCCAACGCCGGAAACGTGGGATAGGTGTAATACTCCTGCCGCGTGGAGAACGAGAAGAAGCCGACGATCATCAAAAACCAAATCCAGGCCAACAGCCGCAATTGATCCGCGCGTTCCGCCGGTTGCCACAACGCGCGCAATCGTCGCGAGGCCAACGGCAAAAAGAAGCTGAACGGAAACAACCACACCAGATGAAGCGCCCAGAACGGAAACAGCGGCACGGTGTCGTAATCCTTCGGATAGCGTTTGCCCAAAAAGCGCAGCACGTGTTCGTTGATGAAATAGAACCAAAAGAATTTGTCGTTGCGCACGCTCGCCAGCGCGTGCCACGGCACGGCCAGCGCCAGAAACAGCAAGGTTCCGGTCAGTGGATGCATTTGCCAAATGCGCCGCCAATTGCCCGTCACCAGCACAAACACGAACAGAATGGCCAGCGGAAAAATCGCCCCGATCAATCCTTTCGACAGCACCGCCGCCGCCAGCAGGGCGTAAAACGCATACGCCCATTGCGTGCGCCATTCGCCGTAATAAACCTTCAGGAACACATACAGTGCGGCGGTGATCCACAAGGTGAGGATCACTTCAAAGATCAAAATCCGCGTGAACAGATACGCGCCCAAACCCACGCACATCGCCAGTCCGGCGTAAAAGCCCGTGCGCTCGCCGCCCATCCATTGGCCGAAGGCCGCCACCAGCAACACCAGCAGGATGCCGGCAATCGCCAACGGCAACCGCGCCGCAGAGGTCGAAACGCCGAAGACTTTGTAAGACAGCGCAATCGCCCAATACATCACCGGGGCTTTTTCCAGAAAGCGTACGCCGTTCATGTGCAGCGTCACCCAGTCGTTGCGCTCGACAATTTCCCGCGCCGTTTCGGCATTGGCGGCGTCGGCATCATCGAGCAAAGCGGGCGTCCAGGCGCTGCCGACATAAATCAGCGAGGCCAGGACGAACAGAAAGAACCAGCGATGTTTCATAAGGTTTCGTGCGGCAAATCAACTCTCGATGATTCGCGCGGAAAGCTCCTGTCTTTATTTTTGGAATGTCCACACCGGATGAAAGGCCGTGGAGGATGGGCTACGGCAGCCGGAGATGTCAAGCATCGCAAATTGGCTTTATGGCTTGCCGGAGCCTGAAACTCAACGTGGCTTCAATGACTCGGAAGCCGTAACAATTGGTGACGACCTTTCGTCGCCACAAAACCTAACTCAAACGAAGTCAAAGCGGCGGCACACGGAACAAGGTTTGCCTGATTCTGCAAGGCTTTATCGCCGTGCAGTCAATTCGCCTGGGGGACGCGAGTTCTACCTGATTACCGATTTCAATGTGGCTGAAGAACCTGGTTTGAACAGCCGGCTGTTGTTTACGGGCCGGTTGTTTGACCAATGG
This sequence comes from uncultured Heliomicrobium sp., assembly GCA_964603695.1. Taxonomy (GTDB): domain Bacteria; phylum Acidobacteriota; class Blastocatellia; order RBC074; family RBC074; genus RBC074. The sequence goes on along the minus strand of CAZRXE010000287.1, from coordinate 12,362 downwards.
CGGCTATTACTCAGGAGGCGCGTTCGCGACGGTCAAAATTTGAACATTCAAGTGCAAGTGCTGCGAAGCCTGGCCGGACGCGGCGAAGTTGATCTGGTTTTGACGGTGGACGGCAAGGTTGCGAATACAGTGCGCATCAACACCAAATAAAGCACTTGGTAAAACACGCTCTCTACCGCGAGCGCATCCCAAAAACAAAATTGCGGCGAACATCCTGAAGGACAGTTCGCCGCAATTTTGTTTTTGAAATGCCGTCGAAATTAGTTCGCGGCTTTTTCTTTCTTCTCGAACTTATCCGCAGTCAGTTTCGGATTGACCTTGTACTTGCTGATTTCCAATTCTTCATTGGGCGTACCCGCTTCGCTTTTGGTGATGCGATGAGGCAGATTCAATCCGCCGACGCTCTTGTAATCGCTGAAGGCCCAGCGGAAATCAACGTCAGGAGATTTCTCGAAAGCTTCCATCATTTCCTTCATGCGTTTGTCGCGTTCTTCCTGCGTCATTTGCGGGCGCTGGCCTTGCTGCCCCTGTCCGCCTTGTCCGGCTTGTCCGGCTTGTCCAGCTTGTCCGGGCTGGCCAGCCTGCCCCGGTTGCCCCGGTTGCCCCTGACCGCCTTGCCGTTGTCCTTGTCCGCCGCCCTGTCCACCGGGGCCGCCCGGTCCGCCGGGGCCACCTGGGCCTCTGCCTCGAAACGCCTGCGCCATGGACTTGCCTTTGTAACTCATCCCGATCAACTGATGGCTTTGCTGGTCAATGTAAAGACGCACGACGAAATTTTCCGCGCCTTTGCCTTCGATGACATCCAGCTTGCTGCCTTCCGGGCCGGGAGCTTCCGCCAGATAAGTGTATTGAATTTGCGCCGACTCAGGCGCGGCCAGCACCATCCCGATCATCAACATCAACATTTCGCGGCGATTTTGCAGTTGCTGATAGGCTGCCATCGGCGAATTCGCGCCCATTCCGCCGGGGCCGCCTGGGCCTCCCGGTCCGCCGAACACAACGTTCCCGCCGCGTCCGCCGCCGCCTCCTCCACCAAATCCGCCGCCGCCAACCGGCGCAATGTTGTCACGCCAGATGGTTGAACCATTCATCGCCAGGATGTTGGTGCCTCGTTGACCGTCGGTGGTGCGTTTGATTTTATCCGGCAACATCATTTCGATTTCGAGCGTGTTTTCCATTTGAAATTGCCCGAAGGTTTGTCGGGTGGTGCCGGAAGCCGACAACGTTTGCAGCCCTTTCAGCTTGGATTCATTGCCGATGGCGGCGCGCGCTTGTTTGAGAATCTGCTCCGCTTTGGCCTTTGCGTCCTGAGCCAGGAGAGATCCGGCAAGCGCGCAAACCAAGATGAGCGCCGGTGATAGTTTCTTCATTTGACTCCTCCTTGAGTATCCGAATTGAATTAAATCCTTGTGGGAACGAGTTGTCAGCTTACCGCCTGTACTCTATGCTTCAAGACTTTCAGAACCGGCTTCCGGTTTCATAGTTTGTACCGCGACAAGACAATTCAAGTATGCAAGAAATCACATCAGAAGTTCCCGGCAACGAAGAGGCGGAAGGTCAACCCAGCTTGGCCGCCCTGCCCAACATGCCCGTCGTTGCCATCATTGGCCGTCCGAACGTAGGCAAATCCACGCTTTTCAACCGGCTGATCGGTTCGCGGCGTTCGATTGTCGGCGACCTGCCCGGCATCACGCGCGACCGCATCTACGGCCAGGCCGAATGGCAAAACCGCGCTTTCCGCGTCATTGACACCGGCGGCATAGTCCCTGACGACGACGCCGTTATTCCCGCCAACATCTTCAAACAAGCTCAGGCCGCCATTGAAGAAGCCAGCTTGCTGCTGTTTGTCGTGGACGTGCGCGACGGCGTCACGTCACTGGATGAAGAACTGGCGCGGATGATGCGAACGCTGAACAAACCCGTTTTCATCGTCGCCAATAAATCCGATTCGACCAAAATGGGCACGCACGCGGCGGAGTTTCATCAATTCGGTTACGACGAAGTCTTTCCCGTTTCGGCGGAACACAGTGCAGGCCTCGGCGATTTGCTCGACGCCATCATCGAACGTCTGCCCACCGTCGAAGCCCGCGAGGAAAAACGCGATGAAATCAACGTCGCCATCATCGGTCGCCCGAACGTTGGCAAATCTTCGCTGATTAACAAACTGCTGGGGCAGGAGCGCGTCATCGTTTCGCCCATTCCCGGCACGACGCGCGACGCCGTGGACAGCATGTTCGAAACCACGGACGAACACGGCAATCCGATCAAGCTTCGTTTTGTTGACACCGCCGGCATCCGTCGCAAAGGCAAAACTCACGAAATGGCCGAAAAGCTATCAGTGGTGATGGCGCGCAAACACATTGAACGCGCCGACGTGGTGCTGATGGTCATTGACGCCATCGAAGGCGTGACGGCGATTGACGCCCACATCGCCGGTTACGCCCACGAAGCCGGACGCTCGCTGATCGTACTGGTCAACAAATGGGACGCCATTGAGAAGGACACCAACACCGTTTACCGCCAGGAAGAGAAAATCCGCGAAGCCATGAAGTTTCTGGATTACGCGCCGATCATCACCATTTCCGCCCTGACCGGCCAGCGCCTGCTCAAGCTGCCGGAACTGATCGCCAAAGCCAACGCCGCGCGAAACTTCAGAATTCCCACGGGACAATTGAATCAGTTTTACGATGAATATCTGGAACAACCCAAAGGCGTCAGCTCGGCCAAACGCCCGCTGAAGGTCAAATACATCACCCAGGCCGGCATCCGTCCGCCGACCTTCGTGCTGTTCACCAACAGCGCCACCAAACTGCATTTTTCCTACGAGCGATATTTGATCAACCGGCTGCGCGAAACGTTTGATTTCTTCGCCACCCCGATCCGCATTAAGCAGAAAGGCGGGCAGCGAAAAGGCTGATCTTCAATCCAGTTGCCATCCCCACAGCGAGCGATGGCGCGTATAGAGGCGAACGGATTTGTCATGTTCGCCGGTGACGATTTGTCGGCCATCTGGCGAAAAGGCAACCGATAGCACGCCCGAAGCATGCGTCCCGATTTCCCGCAGCAGCTTGCGCGAAGTGACCTCCCACAGCAGCAGTTTTTTGTCATCGCCGACGCTGGCGATGCGCCGGCCATCGGCGGAAAACACCACTTGTTTGACCCGCGCTGCGTGTTTGCCGAGTACGGCCAGTTGGCGCAGCGGCTCGGTTGTCCATAACGTCACTTCGCCGTTGATGCCGCCGGCCACGAAATGCTTGCCGTCGGGCGCAAGCTGGCCGATCGGCAAATCCTTGGTTTTGGCTTGGCTGAGTAGTATCCAATTTTGCGTGTCGAGCAGGTTGATTCGGTAAGTGCCGACAAGCACCAATCGCTTGCCGTCGGCGGATAAACTGGGCAGGCCTCGGACACCTTGGTTCTCCGGGAAAAGATAAATCTCTTTGCCTGTCGCGCTGTCATAAACGCCTTTATCATTTGCGATGAGTTGGTTATCCGGCGAAATGGCAATTTTCGCGGATTCAATTCCTTTTTGTCGCCATAGACTTCCTTTGTTGGCAAGGTCCCAGCGGATCAATTCGCCATTTTGACTAACCGACCCCAACCACGATCCGTCCGGTGAAAATGCCAGCGATTTGACGCGCGTATTGCTGCCCAGAAACACCGCTTCTTTCCGCTGCTCGGCCAAATTCCAAAGGATGATGGAATGGTCTCCGCCGCCGGAGGCGACATGCCGCCCGTCCGGTGAAAACGCCACCGCATCCACCGGATGACTGTGTTGATTCAAATCAGCCGCCCGCCTGCGCTCAACAACATCCCACAGCAGGATGGAACCGTTGCCGTGGGTTGAAACCAGGTAACGTCCATTGGGCGAGAACGTCAGACTCCACACATAAGAATTGTCATCCCAACGCGCAATCAATTCGCGCCTGGCGGCATCCCACAGGGCAATGTCTTCCGCTCCGGTCGCCACTAATTTGCCGTCCGGCGAAAAGGCGGCGGCGCGTCCGTTGTCGTGATGCGTCAGGTAAACGCCGTTGATCCTTTGCCGCGCGAAATCAGCAAAAGTAACTTTTCCTTCGCCATCGCAAACAACAAGACGCGATCCATCGGGTGAAAACGCTGCGGCCGCTCCGAAAGGAGCCACTGCGGGAGTTGCCTTGTGCCCCGCCTCTACATCGCATGCCTCGTGACCATCAAACAGCAATCGAGAATCGTTCAGCGCGAAGAGCAATAATCCCCAATCCCAACCCGACAAGGGCAAATTCCGCACCTTCTCCCAATTGTCCACGCGCCATAACACCCCGCGCTCATCCGGCGCTCTGGAAACCGACGCCAAATACTTCCCATCGGGCGAGAACTCAACGCCGGTGACTTCCGCACGATGTTCTTGCAGAGTTTTGACCGGCTCGAACGTCGCCGTATTCCAGACCATAACGGTTCGATCCCAACTGGCCGTCGCGAACTGTTTGCCGTCGGGCGACAGCGAAATGGCAACCACCGGCCCTTGATGCTGCTTCAACTCTTTGAACAGCGCGCGGCGATCAAAGTCCCAAATGCGCACGCGACTGTCTTCGCCGACAGCGATCAGCCAATGGCTATCTTTTGAAAATACAGCGCGCCGCACGCCCGCCTTGCTGCCATCGCGCAGGATTTTCTCTTCCCACCTCTCTTCAATTGAAAACCAAGCTGCGATGATCAAAGTCACCAATCCTGCCGCCAACGCAATGAATCCCACTTTGCCCAGCGCGCCGAGCAGGCTCCTCCATAACAAAGCTCTTTCCAGCTTGCCGCGCTTGAGATTGGCGTGGCGCCAGATCGTCCACAGCGCGACCGGCGACAAGCGTGTTTGTTTGTCCACGGCAAAAAGAGCGATGAATTGATTCAGCAAGCGGTTGGCGTTTTGGGCACGCAAACTCCGCTGCATGGTCGCGGGCGTTTTGTTTTCGACGGCTGGCTTTAACTCCTGAAGCGTTTCCAGCATAGGCGCGATGGCGGAATAACGTTTGTCGCGTTGCGGTTCGACGGCTTGCGTCACCAAAAGGCTCAAAGCCGCCGGCAAATCCCGCCCCGCCGCGCCGATTGGCGGGAGTTCCTCTGCTTGAAAAAGGGCGGCGAGTTTTTCTTCGTGACTTCGCTCCACCCACGGATGCCGCCCCACCAGCATTTCGTAAAGCATCATTCCCAGGGCGAAGATGTCCGTTCGCGCGTCAATCCCTTCGCCTCGCGCTTGTTCCGGCGACAGATAGTTGAGTGTACCCAGCAATCCACCCGTCAGAGTGCTGTTGGCGGCAACAGGCGCGGCAGGGTTTTCACTGTTCGTTTCGTCCAGCGTCGGGGCGTCGAAGCGTTTGGCGATGCCGAAGTCCAGAACTTTGACGCGCCCGTCGGCGCGTAGCATGACGTTTTCCGGTTTGATGTCGCGGTGAATGATGCCGGCGGCGTGGGCGGCTCGTAGCGCCTCGGCAATTTGGATGGCGATGCCGACAACCTCCGTCCAGTCGAGCCGGGATTGGCGCAAACGCTCGCGCAAGGTTTGTCCTTCGATCAATTCGTAAGCGATGTAATGCAGCGGGTTACCGTCAAGTTCGACCTGGCCGACTTCATAAATGGTGATGATGCAGGGATGATTCAGCGCGGAGGCTGCGTAAGCTTCCTGCTCGAAACGACGCACGCGTGCCGGATCAATGGTGAATTCAGCGGGCAGAATCTTGATGGCGACGTGGCGCTTGAGCTGCGCGTCGCGGGCTTTGAAGACCTGCCCCATTCCGCCCGCGCCCAACTCCGCTTCGACGTGGTAATGCGAAATCGTCCGGCCAACCAGAGACAATTTCTCCTGCCCGAGCGCCGCCGCGAAATATTCGACTGCCGGTGTTTCGATAAAACTCGCCGCCGCTTCCGCATCGCGCAGCATCGTTTCCACCTCGCGGCGCAAGTCTTCTTCGCCGCAGTGTTGTTCCAGAAAAGCCGCGCGTTCGGATGGCGGCAAGTCCATTGCTTCTTGAAACAATTGCTTGATCCTGGCCCAACGCTCTTGAGTCATAGCGCCCTTCCTAAATGCTGAGTTGCCTGTACAGCCAGGTTTTGGCTGTTTGCCAATCCCGTTTGACGGTCGCCACCGACAGTCCCAGTATCTCCGCCGTTTCTTCATTGCCGAGTCCGCCGAAGTACTTCAATTCAACAATCCGGCTCAAACGCGGATCGAACCGCGCCAGTCGGACAAGTGCTTCATCAAGCGCCAGAATTTCGGCGCTGCGTTCGACGCCAATCGTCAACGCTTCGTCCAGCGCCACTTGCCGCGTCGCGCCGGCGCGTTTTTGGTAATTGCGTCCGCGCGCCCAATCCACCAAAACGTGCCGCATCACTTCCGCCGCCAGCGCCAGAAACTGCTTGCGATTTTCGGCGCGCAACTGGCTCGGCTCGACCAATCGCAGAAAGGCTTCGTTAATCAAAGCATCGGTTTGCAGCGTGTGATTGCGGCGTTCGTCGTGCAGGTAATGCCGCGCCAGCTTGCGTAACTCTTGATAGACGGCAGCCAGGAAACGTTCGCGCGCCTCGGCGTCGCCGTTTTTCCAGGCAAGCAGCCAGCGCGTAACCTCCAGACTGTCCATTGTGTGTAGCTTGTCACTTACTTCCATCGGATTTCCTCAGTAAAGAATAGAAACAACGTGAAAACGAATTTTTCGGGCGGTGCTGATGGATAGCCTGGGTCAACACGAAAAGAGAATGCCGGAACCGAACGAGTCAGCAGCAGAAAACTTTTTTCTGCTTACGTGAGCCTCGGCAGCCGATTTTCCCGCCCGTGGAGGCGAGGTTGATGGTTTCGCTGAATTGTCGAACTGTTCGTGCAGCCGGCAATCTAGCGCAAGCCATCTGCTGGAAGCAATAAATTCACACGAGAATTCATTCACTGTAGGCTTCCGACAAATCCTGCTCGACTTTCACGGAGAAAAGCCATGACCATACACCGCTCGCTCGAATTACTTGGCCGACTTGTTTGTAATTCGCACCATCGTGCTCAGCTACGTTCTTTGATGTTGTCGCTGGTAGGAAGCGCATTTGTTCTTGCCTACTGTTTGGGAGGGCTGCCGCAATTCCGGGCTATCGGCGCGAAGTCCAGCCAAGCCGCCGTGACGGTCATTTCGGCGGCGAGCTATGTTGCGCCGGTTGCGCCGGAATCCATCGCCGTGGCTTTCGGCACGAAACTGGCCACCCAGACGGTGATTGCTCCGGCGGATGCCGATCCGGGATTGCCGGGCATTCAATTGCCGACGGAACTTGGCGGCACGACGATGGAAATCAACGGGCGGCGGGCGGGGCTGTTTTTCGTTTCGCCTAACCAAATCAACTTTCTGGTCCCGGCAGGAACGACGACAGGAATGGCGACGATCTCCATTCGCAGCGGCGACGGCACGGTTTCCAATGGGATGGTGCAGATTGCAGCGGTTGCGCCGGGAATTTTCTCGGCCAATGCCAGTGGGCGCGGCACGCCTGCCGGATTGTTGCTGCGCGTGTTGCCCAACGGACAGCAGCTTTATGAAGAAATCACGCGATTCAACCCGGCGACGAATGCGATGGAACCCGTAGCCATCGAGCCGAAAATGGCGGGAGAACGACTGTTTCTGATTCTGTTTTTGACCGGAGTGCGCGGCGCTGCCGACCCTGGTCAAGGGAACAATGCCAACGAAACCATTCACTTATTGTTGGGCGGAGAGGAACTCGTTCCGGCCTTTGTCGGCCCACAAGGCATCTTCCTGGGCTTGGATCAAATGAATGTTGAGATACTGCCCAGTTTGTTCGGACGCGGCGTAGTGGATGCCGTGGTGAATTATTCGACGCTGGCCCTTTCCAACACTGTGCAGATTCGTTTGGGTGGAATGCCGCCTACTGACTTCGCCGTCAGCAGCTTGAGTCAGGAACCGCTGTTGGCCGGGCAAGAATTCGTCATCAACGGCACGGGCTTTCCCACCAATCCGGGCGAAATCGAACTCAGCATCGGCGGCGATAACGAACCGCCTTATCCTGTTCGGCAGTTCACCGTCACGCCGACGCAGATCAAAGCGATTTTGCCCTTCAACGCCACGCCCGGTTATGTGCGCGTCAAAATCCGGCAACGCGAAATCGTCAGTTCGGCGCGGCTGAAAATTCGCACCTCCGTCAGCGGGCAGATTACCGACAACGAAACGAACCAACCGATCCCCGGTGTGATGGTTCGCATGAACGAACTTTCAACACTGACCGATCGGGAAGGCCGCTATCTGTTGGCCGATGCTCCGCCCGGACCGAGGCAAACGATGGTGATTGATCCCACCGGCGGCCCGCTGCCTTATTCGACAGTCTTGATTAGCGCCAGGGTTTTGCCCGAACGGGACAATGTGATTCAACCCAATCCGCTTCAAAAACCTTCTTCCACCGGATTGCCTTTCGGCGGCAGCGCGGGGTTCCTGGCGGATGAAGAATCAGCCGATGCCATTGCTCAGCCAAATCCACGCGCCATTCAAACCGAAGGCATTACGTTTGAAGTCGCCGGCAACACTTCGGCGACCTTTCCCGGCGGCGGCAACAGCGGCACGGTTTTTCTGACCAAAATAGACAACAGCCGTCCGCCGGTGCGCTTGCCCGCAGGCGTTTTCAGTTCGTCCATCGCGCAGTTGTCGCCTTTCGGCGTAAAGCTTTCTCCGGGCGGCAAACTCACTTTTCCGAACGCGGACAATCTGCCCGCGAACGCAAAGCCGAAACTCTACAGTCTGGATCAAACACTCGGCAGCCGGACGCTCGGCGAGTTTGTAGACATTGGCACAGCGACGGTTTCCGCCGACGGCAAGACGGTGGAAACGGCAGCCAATGCCGTGCTTGAAACCAGCATCTTTTTTGCCGCCATCCCGCGCCCGCTGACGCGCGTGCTGGGCAAAGTGGTGGACAGCGACGGCACGACGCCCATTCGCCAAGCCGCCGTCCGCTGTCGCGGCCAGGAAGTTTTCACCGATTCCACCGGCCTGTTTGTGCTGCTTGATGTGCCGGTCAAGGATGCCGGTGATCTGTTGACGCTGGAAGCCAGTTACCAACGCCCAAATGGCCGTGTGGATCGCGTCACGCGCACAGGCGTTGCGCCGGTTCCAAACGGCGTGACGCGCGTCACGCCCGAATTGAAATTGCCTTCTCCCGTGACCGACCCGAACCGTCCGCCGACCTTGTTGTTGCCGGCGACTCTGACCGTGACGGAAGGCACAACGCTCGACACGGGCTTTATTGCCAGCGACCCGGACGCTGGACAGACAATCACCGTTACCGTCACCGGCACGCCGTCCGCGCCATTCGCCTCCATCGGGTTGAGCGGCAATGCCTACACTTTGCGCCTCGCACCCGGCGCGGGAACGGCGGGAACGTATATGCTGACGGTGCGTGCCGCCGACAACGGCACGCCCAGTTTGAACGCGACGCAAACCGTTGCCCTAACCATCCTATCCAGCCCGCCAAGTTGGACACAGTTGAATCCCACTGGCACACCGCCTCGATCACGCACCGCCATGGGCTACGCCTATGATGAAGCCAACGATCGTTTGATTTTGTTCAGTGGTGAGGTGCTTGGAGTAACACAACCAAAGCTGAATGATGTTTGGATTTTGGCGAATGCCAGTGCTGCGAATGGCACGCCGACTTGGATTCAATTGTCGCCCAGCGGCACTTTGCCACCCGGCAGACTTTTTTCAACGGCCGTTTATGATCCAACCAGTAATCGGTTAATCGTGCATGGTGGCTGTCCCGCCAATTGTGGAAGTGCTTTGAGCGACACTTGGGTACTGACTAACGCAAATGGACTTGGGGGGCAACCAAGTTGGAGTCAGCTTCCGAGTGCCCCGGTTGGTAGAGCTAATCACACAGCCGTTTATGACTCTACATCCAATCGTATGATTATTTTCAGCGGGCAACAGGGCTTTTTTGGGACTAATCGGAACGACGTCTGGGTACTTAAAAATGCCAATGGATTAGGTTTACCAGCGTGGGAGCAACTTACTCCAACTACCGCTGCTCCTCCGGTTCGTAATGGTGCAACTGCTGTTTACGATAAAAATACGAATCGCATGACTATTTTTGGAGGGGCGCAGGTTTTGGTGTCCAGTACTTACAACGATGTTTGGACGTTGGCAAACGCAAATGGGCTTGGTGGAACGTCTCAATGGACACAACTGGCTCCAACCGGAGTTTTGCCCCAATCAAGGTCAGAACACTCAGCAGTGTATGATTCGGCGGCTAATCAGATGCTCATTTTTGGCGGGCGCATCGCGGGTAGTTCCGAACCCGACCTTGTTTTCAACGATGTCTGGGTTTTGACCTTTGCAAACGGTTTGGGAGGGCAACCGCAGTGGAAAGAACGAGCCTCTTCCGGGGCAAAGCCACTTCCACGTTTATCTCACGCCGTGGGATATGCTCCAATGAATGGTCGCATGACAGTAGTGATGGGCCACAACAACAATCTCAATCCTGTTTTTCTGAACGATGTCTGGATGCTATCCCGATCATTCTAAACTGCATTGAAGATTGTTGTGTTGATGCGGAGGTTAAAGCCATCAATACCCTTTGAGCACGCTAGAATTGAAACTTTCAGTACAGCAACGATGGCACGACCTGGACGAATGCCTACGCCAACACCGTGCCGATTTGCCGCACGGAGATGATTCAAATGCCGGGTTATTGGGGCTTTCCGGCTTGTGGTCACGAGGCGCGGTTTGTGAGCGTCACGGCGCGGTATTTCCGTTACACCTTTGACGACCGCACGCTCTTTGATGGTATTCACGGCTGGGCGGTGGAAGTTGAGGTCTTCAATATGCCCTGACAGAATTGTAGTTCGGACACTCTTTACCGGGATTGTTCAGCTTCGCTGTGTCATGGTACACCGTGCCTTCACGAACAGTTGATTCATAGTGGGGGAGACACAGTTGGAGCAGGGATTCCAGGTTGATTTTCGAGATCAACATTCGCAGGCGCGCGCCGGGCGATTGGTCACAGCACATAGCGTCATCGAAACGCCGGTCTTTATGCCGGTTGGTACGGCGGGGACGGTCAAGGCGTTGACGCAGGAGATGCTGGAAACGCTCGATGCGCGAATTATCCTCGGCAATACCTATCATCTTTTCTTACGGCCCGGCCACGAGACGATTTTGCAGCTTGGTGGTTTGCACAAATTCATCTCGTGGCCGCGCTCGATTTTGACCGACAGTGGTGGTTTTCAAGTCTTCAGCCTCGGCGATCTGCGCAAGATTCGCGAAGAGGGAGTGGAGTTCCGTTCGCATCTGGACGGTTCCAAACAGTTCCTTTCGCCGGAAGTTTCCATGCGGATTCAGCATGCGCTTGGGTCGGACATTGTGATGTGCTTTGACGAATGCACGCCGTTTCCGGCGACCGAGACACAAGCGAAGGATTCCCTGGAAATGACTTCGCGCTGGGCACGGCGTTCGCGCGTGGAGTTCGACCGGCTGAAAAACACGCCGCAGTCCACAGGGGTTAATTCTTTATTGTTCGGAATCAATCAGGGGAGCGTCTATCCCGAACTACGGCAGCAGAGTTTGGAGCAGTTGCTGGAAATCGGGTTTGAGGGCTACGCCATCGGCGGATTGAGCGTTGGGGAAGAGAAGTCGCAGATGTACGACATTGCGGAGTTCATCGCGCCGCAGCTTCCGGCTGACAAACCGCGTTATCTGATGGGGGTTGGGACGCCGGAAGATTTAATCGAATGTGTGGCGCGCGGCGTGGATATGTTCGATTGCGTGATGCCGACGCGGAACGCCCGGAACGGGCAGGTCTTCACTTCGCTGGGCAAGCTCAACATCCGAAATGCCAGATTTTCCCGCGACGAACGCCCGCTGGATGAGGCTTGCGAGTGCTTGGTTTGTCGCCGCTATTCCCGTGCGTACATTAGACATTTGTACAATTGCGGCGAGATGTTGGCCGCTACGCTCTGCTCTTATCACAATCTGGCCTTCTACCTTGACAGCATGCGTTCGATACGGCAAAGTATCGCGCTCGGTGAGTTCGCTTCCTTTCGCACAAGCTTCCTGAACAAGTTCCGGAGCAGTAAAAACGAAGAATGAATCGCCGTGTCTCGTCTGGCTTCCAATGTGATGAAAATCACCGCGAGACGAAATCTTGCAAAAGAAAGTTGACCCGCCCAGATAATGTCACAACAAATCGCCTTTTTTTTGGTCTTTCAGCAGGGAGGTGGTGCATTCGGAATGTTGATTCCGATGGTGCTCGTCTTCGTGCTTTTCTATTTTTTGATCATTGTTCCACAGCGCAAACGTCAGCGCGCGGTTGATGAAATGCTCAACAACCTGAAGCCGGGCGACAAGGTTGTGACCAATGGCGGACTT
>CAZRXE010000286.1:0-17500 GCA_964603695.1 uncultured Heliomicrobium sp. | reverse complement strand
CTCGTGCTTGATCCGACTTGCGGCTCCGGCACCACCGCCTACGTCGCCGAACAATGGGGCCGCCGTTGGATCACGATTGATACTTCGCGGGTGGCGTTGGCGCTGGCTCGTGCGCGGCTGATGGGGGCGCGGTATCCGTTTTACCTGCTGGCCGATTCGCCCGAAGGCCGGCGCAAGGAAGCCGAACTAAATGTCCGACAAGCTGCCAGCTTGTCGGGGGCGTGGCGGGCTACGAGCGCATTTGCCAGTCGAGACTCCGACAAGCCGGCAGCTTGTCGGACAGTGGGGGACATCCGGCACGGATTTGTTTACGAGCGCGTGCCGCACATCACACTGAAATCCATCGCCAACAACGCCGAAATTGATGTTATTTGGGAAAAGTTCCAACCCCGGCTCGAAGCCTTGCGCGGCGAACTGAACGCGGCGCTGGGCACGGCTTGGGAAGAATGGGAAATCCCGCGCGAAGCTGGTCAAGAATGGGACGCCGAAGGACAGAAGCTACACGCCGAGTGGTGGGTACAGCGCATCGCCCGTCAACGCGAGATTGACGCCGGCATCGCCGCCAAAGCCGAGTTCGAGTACCTTTACGACAAGCCGTACGAAGACAAAAAGAAAGTCCGCGTGGCCGGCCCTTTCACGGTCGAAAGCTTGTCGCCACACCGTGTGTTGACGGTGGATGAAAACGACGAACTGATTGATCCGCGCGAGCAGGCGCAGGGCGACGAGCGAGACTTCGCCGCAATGATTCTGGAAAACCTGAAAGTCGCCGGCGTCCAGCAGGCGCACAAGGAAGACAAGATCGTTTTCACCGCGCTGACGCCGTGGCCGGGCGATTTGATTTGCGCCGAAGGTCGCTACGTCGAAGCCGAATCCGCGCAGGGAAGCCGCGAACGGCGGGCGGGAATTTTCGTCGGGCCGGAATTCGGCACGGTTGCGCGCGCCGATCTGGTGCAGGCTGCGCGCGAAGCAGGCGACGCGGGCTTCGATGTGCTCGTCAGTTGCGCGTTCAGCTACGACGCGCACTGCACGGGGTTGAACAAGCTGGGGCGCGTACCGATCCTGAAGGCGCGGATGAACGCCGACCTGCACATGTCCGCCGAGTTGAAAAACACCGGCAAAGGAAATCTGTTCGTCATCTTCGGCGAACCGGACATCGAGATTCTGCCCGCCGCGAACAACCGGATTCAGGTGCGCGTCAACGGCGTGGACGTGTTTCATCCCGCCACCGGCGAAGTTCGCAGTGACAGCGCCGCCGGCATCGCCTGTTGGTTCGTTGACACGGATTACAACGAAGAGAGTTTTTTCGTGCGCCACGCTTACTTTCTGGGCGCGGGCGATCCGTACAAATCGCTCAAGACCACGCTCAAGGCCGAAATCAACGAAGACGCCTGGGCCACGATCAACCGCGACACTTCACGCCCCTTCGACAAACCATCTTCAGGCCGCATCGCCGTCAAGGTCATCAATCATCTCGGCGATGAAGTCATGAAAATCTTTCGGGTGTAATCTTGTCCGACAAGCTGCCAGCTTGTCGGAGTCTCGGCTAGCAGACCGATTGTTTTTTATCGAAGCTCTCGACAAGCTAGCAGCTTGTTGGGCAAGATAGAACGCGACGAGCTGGCAGCTCGTCGGAAAAAAGAGAACGCGACGAGCTGGCAGCTTGTCGGACAAGAGAGAACGCGACAAGCTGGCAGCTTGTCGGACAAAGGAGGATGAATGCCCTACGTCTATAAAGAGTTTACCGAGCGTCATCGGCCGCATTTTCATCCGCCGGGTGCCACCTTATTTGTCACGTTTCGGCTGGCGAATTCGATTCCCAAGGCAACCCTGCGCCTTTATCGAGCGCGAAAAGATTGGCTGGAAGCCGAGGAAACACGATTGTACGAACTTCGTCTGGCAAATAATTCGCCAGAACTCGCTGCTCACGAAGAACGGTTGCGCCAATTCCATCGGCAATGGTTCAAGACCTTCGAGGACATTTTGGACACGGCGGAAAGTGGGCCGACTTGGTTAAAAGACGAGCGCGTTGCCAAGCTTGTCGCGGATGCGTTGCAGTGGCGTGATGGCAAAGTCTATCGGCTCGACGCTTACTGCATTATGTCGAATCACGTTCACGCGGTCTTCGCGCCCCACCTGTCAGAAGAAAGCCTGCACGTAAAGCAAGCTGAAGACGGCCTTGTTTATGAGAGCGACGAACCGCCGCTGGACGTGATTGTGCATTCGCTCAAAAGCTGGACTTCGAATCAAGCAAATGCCTTGATTGGGCAGCGCGGCAGTTTTTGGGAACACGAAAATTACGATCACGTGGTGCGTGACGATGGAGAATTTGACCGCATCGTAAATTACGTCCTTCAAAATCCGGTCAAGGCCAAGTTGGTTGAGACCTGGCAAGAATGGCCCTGGAACTGGAAACGTGCGTAACCCTGTCCGACAAGCTGCCGGCTTGTCGGAGTCTCTGCTAGCAGACCGATTGTTTTTTCCCGACAAGCCGGCAGCTTGTCGGACAATAGTTGAAATTCAATGGAATTTAGAATTGCCGATACCTTCACCGACAGCCTGGCGCGGCTGACCGCCGAAGAACAGAAAGCCGCCAAGACCACCGCCTTCGATCTGCAAATGGATCCGGTCAATCCGGGAATGCAACTGCACAGGCTTGACCGCGCAAAAGACAAAAACTTCTGGTCTGTGCGCGTGGGCAGTGACTTGCGACTGATCGTCCACAAGACCGCTGACAGCCTGTTGCTCTGTTACGTCGCTCATCACGACAAAGCCTACGCCTGGGCCGAGCGCCGCAAGCTGGAAACACACCCGCAGACCGGCGCAGCGCAGATGGTTGAAATCCGCGAACACGTGCAGGAAATAACCGTCCTCAAGCGCGTCGAAACTGAACACGCCGCGCCGGAGGCGTATCAGTTCTCCAGCGTTTCTGAAGCGGAATTGCTCAGCTACGGCGTGCCGAACGAATGGCTGGCTGATGTGCGTCGGGCCGACGGCAACTCGTACCTGGCGCTAATTGACCATCTGCCCGCCGAAGCTGCCGAAGCGCTGTTTCAATTGGCCACCGGCGGCAAGCCGCAAACCGCGCAGCCCGCCGTCAAAGGCACCGATCCGTTTGCGCACCCTGACGCGCAACGCCGCTTCCGCGTGATGAAAGACGTGCAGGAATTGGAACGCGCGCTGGAATACCCGTGGGACAAATGGACTGTCTTTCTGCATCCGGCGCAGCGGCAGATGGTCGAGCGCGATTACACAGGCCCGGCGCGCGTGGCCGGTTCCGCCGGCACGGGCAAAACCATCGTCGCGCTGCATCGGGCGGTTCACTTGGCGCGCCGCCACCGCGACGCGCGCGTGCTGTTGACGACTTTTTCCAAAACATTGGCCAATGCACTCGGCAACAAACTGCGATTGCTGATCCACAACGAACCGCATCTGGGTGAAAACATCGAAGTGCTTTCGATCAACGCCCTTGGGCGGCGGCTACACAAATTGCACTGCGAGCCGGCGAAGATCGCACCGCACGAAGTCGTCAACGCCTTGCTGGCCGATGCGGCCAAGACGGTCGAAGGCCACAAATTCACACAACACTTTTTACGTTTGGAGTGGGAAGAGGTGGTTGACGCCTGGCAGTTGGAAAGTTGGGAAGCTTATCGAGGCGTACGCCGGCTGGGTCGCAAAACGCGCATGCCCGAAGCGCAACGCGCGCAACTTTGGGCGATCTTCGAGCGCGTGCGCGCGGAACTGAAAACGCGCGGGATGATGACGCAAGCCGAGATGTTCACACGGCTGGCCACGCAGTTGACGGAACACCGATTGACGCCTTTCAATTTTGTAGTCGTGGACGAAGCGCAGGACGTGAGTATCGCGCAATTGCGCTTGCTGGCAGCTTTGGGCGCGCGCCAACCCAACGGTTTGTTCCTGGCGGGCGATCTGGGACAGCGCATCTTTCAGCAGCCGTTTTCGTGGCTGGCTTTGGGCGTAGACGTGCGCGGGCGTTCGCGCACGCTGAACATCAACTACCGCACCTCGCACCAGATTCGACGACAAGCCGATCTGCTACTGGAAACAGAAATTTCCGATGTGGACGGCAACACTGAAGAACGCAGCAACACCATCTCTGTTTTCAATGGTCCGACACCGACGATTCGTATTCTGGAGAGCGTCGAGCAAGAAACGGAAAGCGTATGCGAGTGGCTGATTGAGCGAATCAAGGAAGGCGTGCGGCCAGATGAGATTGGCGTCTTCGTTCGTTCCATCGCCGAATTCGACCGCGCTCATCAGGCTGTGGCGGCCGCGAAGCTTTCGTTCAAGGTGCTCGACGAAAACATCGTTACAACCGACGGGCACGTTTCAATCAGCACCATGCACTTGGCCAAAGGCCTTGAGTTTCGCGCCGTCGCAGTGATGGCGTGCGACGATGAAATCATCCCACGGCAAGAACGCATCGAAGCCGCAACCGACGAGACGGAATTGAAAGAGGTCCACGACACGGAACGCCATCTGCTGTATGTCGCTTGCACTCGCGCGCGCGATTATCTAATAGTGACCAGCGTCGCGCCCGCTTCTGAGTTTTTGGATGACCTGCAAATGTCAAAATGAAAGAATGGTTTTTAAGATGAAAATAGGCCTGTTGGAATGCGATCACGTCCGGGAAGACTTGTTGCCCATTGCCGGCGATTACCGTGAAATGTTCGCCGACTTGTTCGCTCGGCACGCGCCGCAATTGGAACTGATGAACTTCGATGTTCGCAATGGCGAGTTCCCGGCTTCGGTGGACGCTTGCGAAGCCTTTGTTTGCACGGGTTCGCGCTTTTCGGCGTATGACGCGGACGATTGGATTCAGCAGTTGAAGGGCTTCGTGCGCCGATTGCGCGATGCCGAAAAGCCGTTCGTCGGAATTTGCTTCGGGCATCAGGTGCTGGCCGAAGCTTTGGGCGGCAAGGTGGAAAAGGCCGCGCAAGGTTGGGGCATCGGCGTTCACAGCCTGAATGTCGTCAACCACGAAGACTGGATGCAGCCTACGCAATCAGCTTGCGGCATTCAGTATTCGCATCGCGATCAGGTCACACGATTGCCGGAAAGCGGCCTTGTGCTGGGCGAAAGCGATCATTGTCCGGTGGCGATGTTTCGCGTTGGGGAAACGATGTTGGGAATTCAGGGACATCCTGAATTTCCGGCGGCGTATGTTGAAGCGTTGGTGCGCGGGCGAACAGCATTGATTGGCGCGGAATCGGTCAATGCGGCCAGGTTTCAGGCGCCGACTGATGAAGCCGTCATCACCGCCTGGCTGGCAAAATTCCTGAACGCTTGAATTGCCGGTAAAAAAGCCGAGCGCCAAAGAGTCGTTCTTCGGCGCTCGGCTTTTTTGGTTCCCGGTTTTCGCCGGCAGGAATTTGCTTAGATGGTGATGCGCGTGCCGTCGAATTTGGTCAGCGTCAATCCGGGGAAGCGTTCGTTCCAGCAATCTTTTTGATCCAGCAGAATGCTGATGGCGACGGCTTCACCGAGTTTGAGCGATTCCGTCGCATCCGAACGCCAGTGGACGCCGCCGACGTTGCGACCGAAGGCGACGTTTGCAGCCAGCTTATTCAATTCATTTCCGACCGTCAGCGTTTCCGTGCCGCGATAGGGAACCAGACTCAGGCCGTCCGGCGTCGGCACGACCGGATCCGGAATCGGCCACGATTCGTCAAACCACCATTTCAAAACGGTCACGCACGCCCCCGCCACCGTGGCGTGTCCCGCGCCATAAGCGGGATGCGACGGACAACCTTCAACAAATGCCATCGGCAGCAGGTACGAACCATATTTGCGATTTACTTCCTGCACGGCTGCCGAATTGAGAATGTCGTTGTGGATCGGGTAGTTCGCGGCTTTGGTCAAATGGTTATGGATACGTCCGGCAAAGGCTTCCGGACGCAGGCGGCGATGCACGTACCATTTTTGATACCAAACAGCCCGCAACGCCTTAGCCGCAACGCTGCAAACAAAAGATTGAATGTGCGGCGGCCCGAATGTGCCGAAGCCGCACTGGGATCGGTACTTGTTGTAAGGATTGTTCGGATCAGTCGGCGCATTCCATCCCAACAACAAAAGGGTTGCGTTGAAATACGCCTGGAAAAGAACATCAATATGAACCCACTCGGCCAAATCGCGCCCATTGCGAATGTAACGCCGCGTCTGGTCGTAGCGATTCGGCAGATTGGCATTGCCTCGGGCGTTTTGCGAATACAGCCAGTCGTTATACGTGGTCATATAATCGTCGCCGGGAATTGTCGTGCGCATTTTCTGACTGATGGTCTGCACGCCGTAGCCAATGTCTTGCCACAAAAACTGCGAAATATAAGGGCCGATCAAATCTCCGGTCGTGTTGCCGCGAAACAGAGTTCCCGGAGTGACCGGGCCTAGTTGCTGCTGGCGAAGAATCTGACCTTGCCGTTCCAGAACTACTCCCGGCGTTGGGTCCGTAATCAACTCGGAAGCGGCCGAAGGCCCGGCCTGCGTCTCGCTCAAGACCGCCTCCGGACGAGCCGTCAATCGAGCCGGACGAAAGCGCGGACCACGAAAATCCGAAAACTTGGTCAGATCGGCGGCGGCGGCATTGGTCAATGGATTGGAATCGTAGTCGAGGAAGAAGACATCGCGGGTCAATGCCATCCAATAGTTTTCGGCAATCTCACCGGCAATTTCCGCACTGGCAAAGGCCGGCGCGGGCGGTTGATAACAATGCGCCGGATCCACGCCTTCCAGTGCATAGGTCAATCCGGCTTGCGGGTTTTTGAATTGCACCTGCGTATCGCCCATTGGAACGCGCTCGAAATCATCCGGGTTGCCGGTTTTGATGGCTTGCAGGTAGGCGTTGTAAGCCGCTTGATTGACTTCGCCGAGAGAGTTATGCGGCAGACCTTTGGAAAAGCTTCCGATTCGGTTCGGGTAACGTTCTTCGTCGCCGTTGTTGGGATGATCCGGCAGTGGAGCGATTTTCTGAAACGTGGCAGCCTGTAGGCGCAGGTCATAGGCGCGTTCGACTCGCTCAGGGCCGCCAATGATGGTGACGGCCTCTTCCTCGGCTCTTGCTTCCGTCGTCAGTCCAATTGCCGGAACGCCAACAAGACCGGCAGTGATGGTCGCGGCCGTTGCGCCGCTGACGTTTCCCAGAAATTTGCGTCTGCTTGGCGATGCCGGCGATGCCGAATCAGGTTGAGCAATCCGGTTCTCCATCGGTTCGTCGGATTGCGAAAGCGTTGAAGTGACTTCTTTCTTTTTCACGGTTCTACTCCTTCGGTGCGGTAGCACGGGTTTTATTCAATAAATTCCTGGCAACAACATAACGCGCGCCAAGCCTATTCAAATCAGTCGGGTTCAATTATTGATTGGTTACACAGGGCATATAACCGTGGACGACATTGTTCTGAGTCGGGGAATGAAAATATCGGGGACTTTCAGATTCGAGTTACCTGCGGCAGGCGAACTTTAGTGACGGGTATTGTACCTGTCAACCAATCTCCTTCACCTTCCTGCGTGGAAATCCGACAACCATATCTCAACGACATCTCGCTCGACAAAAAGATTTTTTACCGAGCGAGACCTCCTGTTAGGCTATACTTTCAATCCGAGAAAATTCCCAGATTACAGTGTCAATTGTCACCAAAAAGGAGTCTGAATGATGACCAAACAAACTCGAAGGTTGGTTCTGTTCTTCCCGTTATTGCTCTTGTCGGCTTTGCTGTGGCCGCTTTTTCCGGCACAGGCCATACAAAAGGAAAAGAAACCTTCCGCGCCCGGCAAACCGATTCTCTGGCGCGATCCCGGAGCGGTTGAAAAACTGGATATGATCGGCGGCCCCGCCGGACGCGCAAAGGCTCCCAAACCTCCGTTCACGTTCATCGAAGAAAGTCTTTCCGGCACCAACCCGAAAGTCCGCGTCACTGATGCCAACGGCACCACTTGGACGGCGAAGTTCGGTTCCGAAGTCAACGCCGAAACCTTTGCCACGCGCCTGGCCTGGGCCGTCGGTTATTTCGTTGAACCTGCTTATTTCGTTCCCAGCGGACGGATTCAGAACCTCGGCAAACTGACCCGCGCGAAAAAAGAAATCAAAGAGAATGGCGATTTCTTTGACGCCCGCTTCGAAATGCATCGGGACAAGGGCGTCAAAAAACTGGAGGACGAAGAAGGCTGGGGCTGGCTAAACAATCCTTTCGTCGGGTCGAAAGAACTTAATGGATTGAAAGTGATGGTCATGCTGCTGTCCAACTGGGACAACAAAGACGTACGTGACGTGAAACGCGGCTCGAACACCATCATCCTGCGCACGCCCGTCAACGGCGGCGTCGAAGACCGCTATCTGATCGGCGATTGGGGCGGTTCCATGGGTAAATGGGGCGGCTTTTTGGGACGCGAAAAATGGGACTGCAAAGGCTACGCCGGCCAAAGCAAGGAGTTTGTCAAAGGCGTCAGAGGACAGTTCATGGAGTTCGGCTACTCCGGCCAACACACCAGCGATTTCAAAAACGAAATCCGTGTCAGCGACGTGAAATGGCTGATGCAATATCTCGGTCGCATCACCGACAGCCAGATTCGCGATGCCTTGCTGACCAGCGGCGCATCGCGCGAGGAAGCCGAATGCTTCTCACACGCCCTTCGCGAACGCATCAAGCAGTTGGATGCCTTCTCGCGTTGACTGCCTGACGTTGAATGGGCGTTGTATGAATGCAAGCAAAAGAAGGTGGGCGGAAACAACAGTGCGTTGTTTCCGCCCACCTTCTTTTGCTTGCGAATATTCTGCCGAGCTATTTGATCGTGATCGTCACCGCGCCGCGCGTGTAAGTCGCGCCCAATTCATTAATCACACGCAGGATGTGTTCGGATGCTGCGGCGCGGTGATCGTGAACGCCGCACTGTTCGAGGTTTGTCCGTCAAGATTCGCCACCGTTACTGTAGCCGTTCCGACCGCCGTGATATCGCTGCCCGGAACCTGCGCCGTCAATTGCGTCGCCGAAACAAATCCTGCAGGGCGGCGGCGGATTGTTTCAGCCATCCAGCGCAAGCGGCGGCGAGCAACACCGCAATAGCTAATAACCGGCGGTTTGATGTGGTCAGAGGTTGAAGGGCGACGCAGGAAAAGAACATTGGGGAACCTCCTTACTGGCGACAGACTGAAGCCTGTCCACGTTTTCATCGTTTCCGGGCCTGGATATTGCCGAGTTCGGCGACATCATATGCCGAGTTCGATTTCTCTTCACGCGCAAACGCGGCGGTCGCCGGATCATTCACGTTTGCTTCTTACGTCTGGTAGCAATTCAACGGCCAATCGAGTTGCTACTTTAGGCCGCCAGCCAACGAGACTGCCCCGTCGCCAATGACCTCGACCTGCGTGAATGATCCGGCGACCGTCGCGCTCGCCAAACCGCTTCAAATTTCCTTGTCACTTGGTAATGCGTAAAGCGCCGTCAAATTGGCGCAGCTAAAAAAAGAATTTTGTTTTGTGCGAACAAAAACTCTCGTTTTCATGGCGCTTTTTCGCCGCTCATTTACGCTCTAGGAAAGTGAACCGGAAAAAGCGCCGGCGAAAACAATCAATCGAAGAAGACCGCTTAGCGCGAAGGAATGGGCATGCTAATCTGCCGGCTCGTTAGAGCAACCAGTAACTTCAAAGGGGAGAGCAATGACGATGCCCTCAGCGCCCACGGTCACCCAGTTACTTCTAGCTTGGAGCGCCGGAGACCAAACCGCACTGCCAAAATTGATTCCGCTGGTCGAACAGGAATTGCGACGGCTGGCCAAAACCTATCTGCGCAAAGAACCTGCCGGTCACACGCTGCAAACCAATGCGCTGGTCAACGAAGCTTACCTGCGGCTGGTGGATGTCAAACAAGTGACGCTGGAAAACCGCGCCCAGTTTTTCGCCTTTTCCGCGCGGATCATGCGCAACATTCTGGTGGATTTCGCCCGCAGCCGTCCGCGATTGCCCGGCGGAGGCAAGGCGCAAACGGTTTCTTTGGAAGAAGCGATGAACATTTCGCGCGGGCGGCCTCTTGATCTGGTGGCGCTCGATGATGCCTTGCGCGACCTGGCCACTTTCGACGAACGCAAAAGCCGGATTGTCGAACTGCGTTTTTTCGGCGGGCTGAGCGTGGAAGAAACTGCGCAGACGCTGGGCATTTCGCCGCGCACTGTGAATCGGGAATGGGATGCGGCCAAAGCCTGGCTGTACCGCGAACTCAACGGAGATTCTGCCTATGAAACATAGTCCTGAACGTCGCAAACAAATTGACCGCGTTCTGCAAGCCGCGCTCGATCTGGAAGCGAGCGCGCGTCCGGCTTATTTGAGCCAAGCCTGCGGCAATGACCATGAATTGCGCCGCGAAGTCGAATCCCTACTGGCGGCGCACGCGCAAGCAGACGACTTCCTGAACACGCCTGCCGTCCAAGTTGCCGCGCAAATGCTTTCCGGCGATTCGGCAAACGATACGACACGACCACATAACCCAGCGGCGGGCGGCGACGACCTGGCCGCTGGCAGCTTGCTCGACGGGCGTTATCTGATTGATCGCCAATTCAATCAAGGCGGCATCAGCGCGATTTATCTGGCGCACGACCGCCGCGTGCAAGACAAGCCCGTGGTCATCAAAGTACTGCTCGAAACTTCGCGCAATCATCCGCACAGCGAGTATTTCAAAAAGAAATTCCAGGACGAAATCACCGCCTTGCGGCGCATCAATCATCCCAATGTGGTCGGCGTGTCCGATGTCGGCGAATTGAGCGACGGCCAGACCTATCTGGTCATGGATTTTATTCCGGGCGACAACCTGCGCGCGGTGATGACGCCGCAAGGAATGGAATTCAAACGCGCCGCCAATTTGCTGCGCCAACTTGGGCAGGCTCTGAGCGCGGCGCATCGTCAGGACGTCATCCACCGCGACCTGAAGCCGGAAAACGTCATGCTGCAAAGCTCCGGCGACGAAGAGCACGTCAAGCTGATTGATTTCGGCATCGCCAGCGTGCTCGATAAACCGACGCACGCGCTCGACCACAAAACCCAGGCCGCAGGCACGCCGGAATACATGGCACCGGAACAATTGACCGGCGCGCCGACTTACGCCAGCGATGTGTTCGCGCTCGGCGTCATCGCCTACGAGATGCTGACCGGGCGGCGTCCTTTTCCATATCAATCGCCCGCGCAGCTTTACGAAGCCCAGCGCACCGGCGTCAAAATCAACCCCTGTGATTTGCGTCCGGAACTGCCTGCCGCCGCACAAACCGCCATTCTGAAAGCTTTGTCGTTTTTGGGGCAGGATCGTTTTCCCCAGGCCAAAGATTTCGCTGAGGCGCTCGCTCAAGCATTGACGGCGGAAAGCAAAAGCGCGCCGTTGCCGCCACGCCTGGAACTGGCGCACGTGCTGTTTACCGATCTGGTCGGCTATTCCAAATCTTCGCTGGAAGACCAGGCGCGCTTGCTGCGCCGCTTGCAGGAAATCGTCAGCAGCACCGCCGAATTCCGCCGCGCCCAATCGCAGGGCCAGTTAATCAGCCTGCCGACGGGCGACGGGATGGCGCTGGCTTTTTTCAACGATCCGCTCGCGCCTGTGCAATGCGCCGTCGAAATCGCCCGCGCCTTGAAATCGCAGCCGGAACTTCGCCTGCGCATGGGCATTCACACCGGCCCGGTGCAGCGCATCGCCGACATCAATCAGCAATTGAACGTTTCCGGCGGCGGCATCAATTTCGCGCAGCGGGTGATGGATTGCGGCGACGCCGGACACATTCTGCTGTCGGACAAGGCGGCGGACATTTTGAATCAACTCGGCGAATGGTCGCCGCATTTGCGGGATTGGGGCGAATGCGAAGTCAAACACGGCGTCAAAGTCCACCTTTTCAACCTTTACAACGGCGAAGTCGGCAATCCGAAAATGCCGGAAAAGCTGAACAAACCGCCCCGTCGCGTTTGGCAGATGATGTTGGGTTCGCTGGCCGCATTGCTGCTACTCGGTTGGGGCGGAAACATTGTTTGGGAATGGGTTCAGGAACACCGCGAAAATCGCATCGTTCAGCAGACGCCGACTCCAGCCATCACGCGCGAACTGACTTATTCGCTGACCGTGCAGCGCAATCCGAAACTCTATCCCGGCAGCAAACCTTTTGCTCTGCCAAGCGAGATGCTCTTCGGCAAAGGCGATCTGGTGCGCGTTCACGTGCGCAGCCCGCAAACCGGATTTCTTTACGTTTTGAACGAAGGCCCGGAGCGTGTCAAAAGCCTGCCGGATTTCAACGTCCTGTTTCCGCAAACGACGGCCAACAACGGTTCGGCGGAATTGCGCGCGGGCGAATTCGTCCAGCTTCCGCCGCCGAGCGACCTCCCAACGCAGGATTGGTTTGAACTGGACGGGCAAACCGGCGCGGAAAAACTCTGGCTGATCTGGTCGGCGCAGGCGGTGCCGGAATTGGAAGCCGTCAAAGGCTACGCCAATCCCCGCGACCGTGGCGAAATCAAAGCCTCGGATCACGTCCGCGCCGTCCAGCAATTCCTGACCGCGCACGCCGCCGCGCCGCCGGAAAAAGACGACGCCAACGCCCAGACCCGCTTCAAAGGTGGCGGCGAAGTGTTGGTGGGTTTATTGAAACTGGAACATCATTGAACGCTGTAGAGCAACCTGCCGAGGTTGCTCTGCGTGATTGGAAGACATTTTGAAAGGAACCGAAGACATTCTCGACGTTCCCGCAAAATGTCTTTGCCGCAACCGGAGCAACCTCGGCAGGTTGCTCTACTCTCGACGGAGGAACACTCAATGATGAATCTAAACAACCTCAACATCTCAACTCGCCGCGCGATGCTCTCGCTGCTGTTGATTGTGTGCGCAGGCTTGGCGGCAACCGTCGCGCTTTCGCAACAGGAAGATGACGGCGAACGCAAACTCTGGAACAAACAATTCGACGAAGCCCGCGCCAAAGCCAAAGCGAAATCCGCCTCGCCCAACCGTCCCAAGCCCGCGCCGCCCGCGCCGGAAGCGGAAAGCGAAATGCTGGGCGTGACTTTGTGGCGCTTGCAAACGGCTGCGCGCGAAGACGGCACGCCGCGTTTGCTGGTGCAGCAAGACGACGGCAAAAAGTCTGCTTTTCAGTTGGAGCGCACCGGTTCCGAAACCGGTTTTCGCGAAAACGAACTGGTGCGGCTGAGTGTGGAAACCACGCGGGCGGACGAAAGCTTTCTTTACGTGATTGACCGCGAGCTGTTCAAAGGCGACAAGCTGGGCGAACCGGAATTGATTTTTCCGGGCGCGACCACGCCCGACGGCGGCAATGTGATTTCCGCCGGGCAGGTGCTGTCAGTGCCTGCGGTGGGCGATCCGATTCCGCATTTCACCCTGCGCCGCAGCCGAGCGGATCACATCGGCGAACAACTGACGATCATTGTCAGCAAAGAGCGGCTGCCGATGTTGGGACTTGATGCCGCCTGGCTGGCACAGAGCAAACACGATTGGGGCGGCACGGTCGAAAAGCGCGAATCGCGGCAAGGCGTCGGGCAAACCTGGACTTCCGTCGAAAAAGAAGCCGAATCCGGCGCGCGCAAATTGACGCAAGGCGACCCGCTGCCGCAAACCCTTTTTCGCATCAAACCCAAGCCCGGCAAACCCGCGATAGTGACCGTCTCGCTGCGGATTGCGCCGTAACAATGATTCTGGGAGCGCAGTCCTTACAGGCTGCGAGGCGTGGCTGGGCTTCAATTCGCTTTCCGCGATCGGCCCGCAGGCCGGAGGCGCTACGCTTCGAGGGTGGCGGCAAACTCCGTTCACGTGGTATTCAATTCCTCGCTTACATCCCGTCAGGAGGTTTTCAAAAAACATGTCGCGCTTATCGCTTTTCACCCTGTGGGCGGCGTTGCTGATTTCGCCCGCTGTCTTCGCCCAATCCAAACTCGACCAAGCAAAATCCCAAATCGAAAAACTAATTGCAGCCGGCGGCGCTGAAGTCGTCGGCGTGGCCGTTTACGACACGCAAACCAAACAAACCCTGCTGCTCAATGAACGCGTCAGTCTGCACGCAGCCAGCACCATGAAGCTGCCTGTAATGATGGAAATCTTCCGGCTGGTGCAGGAAAAACGGCTGCGGCTGGACGAAACGCTGGAAGTCAAAAACAAGTTTTCCAGCATCTTGGACGGCAGCGAATACCGCTTGAGCAAGGACGACGACAGCGACGAAGAAGTCTATCGGCGAATCGGTCAAAAGATGACCGTGCTGGAATTGATGGAACACATGATTATCTGGAGCAGCAATCTGGCGACGAACTTATTGATCGAGCGCGTGACGCCGGAAAAGGTCATGGCGCTGATGCGCGCATCAGGCGCGAATGACATTCAGGTCTTGCGCGGCGTGGAAGACGGCAAAGCGTTTCAAGCCGGCAAGAACAACACCACGACGGCGTATGACCTGATGCTGCTGCTCAAACTGATTGCCGAAAACAAGTTTCAGAGCAAGAAGGCTTGCGAAAAGATGGTGGAGATTCTGGCCGCGCAACATTTCAACGATGGCATTCCGGCTGGCTTGCCCACCGGCACGCGCGTGGCGCACAAAACCGGCGACATCACCAAACACAATCACGATGCCGGGATCGTTTATCCGCTGGACGGCAAGCCTTATGTCATCGTCGTGCTGACCAAAGGCATCGCCAATCACAAACAGAGCAGTAAATTGATTGCCGAAATTTCGCGCGTGGTTTATCGGGCGCTGCGAAATTGAAGGGAATCACTTTTGCCTTTTGCGGCTTTGCCTTTTGCGAAGTGATTCTCTACATTACGCACAGTTTCCCGGTTCCAAACCAGTGACAAAATGACGGACTGAAGCGCCGCCCACGGCGTCTGAACGTGCATCCCCGAGCGCAGGCTGAAACCAATTCCGAAAGTTTGAAAGCATGATCGGCAGAATCATCGGCAATTACAGGGTCACCAGCGAGCTCGCGCACGGCGGGATGGGAACTGTTTATCGCGGCCAGCACGTGCATCTGCCGCGCGAAATCGTCGTCAAATCCATTTTGCTCGGTGCGTTTTCTCCTTCGGCGCAATCGCATCTGAAAGCGCGCTTTCGCCGCGAAGCCTACATTCAATCCCAGCTCGATCATCCGAACATCGTCCGCGTTTACGAATTCTTCGCCGCCGAGGACAACTACTTCATGGTTATGGAGTACGTGGCGGGAATGACCTTGCGCGAACTGCTTTCGCGTCAGGGCGTGCCGACGCCGGCGCAAGCCGTTTATCTGTGCAAGCAGGCACTGTCGGCGCTGGATTACGCACACAATTTCAACTACGTGGACGAATCCGACATCCGCCACGCGGGCATCATTCACCGCGACATCAAACCGGCCAATATGCTGCTGGACAACAAAGGCAAGCTGAAGATCACGGACTTCGGCATTGTCAAAGTCATGGGCGAACAAAACACCGGCGCGGGCATGACGCAAACGGGTTTTCATCCCGGCACGGTCGAATATATGTCGCCGGAACAATTGCTGGGTTTGGACATTGACGCGCGCTCGGATTTGTACAGTCTGGGCGTGACCTTTTACGAGATGCTGACCGGACGGCTGCCGTTCGAGCGTTCGTCCACCGGTTCGGATTGGGAAGTGCGCAAAGGCCACATCGAAAAACCGCCGCCGCCGATTTTGGAACTGCGCCCAGACCTGCCGCCGACATTGGCGGCGATCATCATGCGGGCGTTGCAAAAAAATCCCGGCGAACGTTTCCAAACGGCGATGGAGTTCCAGGAAGCTTTGAACATTCACGAACGCACCGTGGAAAACGATCCGCCGGCGCGCACGGCGTCCAACAGACTGACGAAATCATTCGTTCCGACGCCAACCGTGACCGACGAAGCCACTACATTAGTCGCCAAACCATCTTCCAAACCGTTTCCGCCCGCTGCTCCGGCGGCATCTTTCGCTGTCGGCGATTCGGTCGCTTCCGCGGCTTCGCCGTTGGAGGAAGCCGTCACCGTGCCGATTCCGCCAAGCCGCGCCGCCAATTCCGCCCCAAACTCTGAAGGCCTGTCGGGCGCAAAAAGAACGTCGGGGGCATTGGCTTTGCCGCCGACTGATGAGGAAACAAAGGTCGTGGTTCGGTCCTCTTCAAAAAAGAAAGTGTTGGGATTGGCGGCGGTCGGCGTCTGCTTGTTGGTGTCAGGAATCGCTGCCGGCGCTTATTTATTTTCCGGTCAGCAGCGGCGCGAGAATCCGCAGAACATTTCCACCAAGCTCGACGCCGCATCAACAAAGACGGCTTCGCCGACCGTCAATGTTGCAACGCCGAAAGCTGCGGCGAAACCCAAACCTTCTCCGACCGGCACGCCGGTGCCCACGCCGGCAGGTTTGCTGGCCGAAGCCAAAGCCCTGGAAGATCGCGAACAATACGAAGACGCCATCGCCAAATACCGCGCTTATCAACAGCGCAATCCCGAATCGCCTGAAGCCGGTCTGGTCACCAGCCGGATCGCGGTCTTGGGCGGCATGACGCGCTTGCTGGCAGAAGCCCAGGCGGACATGGACGCCAAGCGTTATCTTTCCGCCAGAGAGCGATACAAAGCCGTGCTTCGCATGAAGCCGACTTCCAAAGCTGCGCAAGCGGGGTTTGAAGAAGCCAAAGCCAAACTCGCCGCCAATCCGGTGCGGGTGAATCCTGGCGAAAGTTTTCCGCCAAACTTTCCGAGAGGCGGACAGAACAGAGAACACACTCCCGAACGGCGTATGCCGCCAACCTTCAAGCGAATTCCCAAGCCGGAAAGACCACCAGCGGAACCTGACCGCCGTCCTTGAATTGCCGCCGTTTGCCGTGACTCAAAAAACGCCGTCTCAAATTCATCTGGTTTTGCCCGTCGGCACACAGGTCGTTTCGCGTGTCGAATTGAAATCCTCCGTCGGAGAACTGCTCTGCCCGCGCGGCGCGGTCGGCGAAATCGTTAAAGCGCCGGATGATGGCACGCATTCTTATCGGGTGCGCTTCATCAATGGCCAGGAAGCCGCGCTGCAACGCCACGAATTGAGCATACGCAAACAATTCCAACGCGACGCCACGCAACCGGAAACGGATGCGCTTAAGGATTTCGATCTTTACGAATGCGTCATCTATCGCTGCATCGTCGGTTCGCGCGCCTTCGGGCTGGAGACTGAAACTTCAGACATTGACCGCAGAGGGATTTATTTGCCGCCATCCGAATTGCATTGGTCGCTTTACGGCGTGCCGGAACAACTGGAAAGCGACGCAACGCAGGAGTGCTATTGGGAACTGCAAAAGTTCCTGATTCTGGCCTTGAAAGCGAATCCGAACATTTTGGAATGTTTGTGGACGCCGCTGGTTGAAACCAAAACGCCAGTGGCCGAAAGTCTGCTGGCAATGCGCGAAAGCTTTTTGTCCAAGCTGGTCTATCAGACTTACAACGGCTACGTGATGTCGCAGTTCAAGAAGCTGTCGGCCGATTTGCGGAACCAAGGGCAGGTGAAATGGAAGCACGTCATGCA
>CAZRXE010000285.1:0-3946 GCA_964603695.1 uncultured Heliomicrobium sp. | reverse complement strand
GGTGACGGTGAAGGTTGCGCCATGGCCTATGCCTGGGCTGGCGGCGGTGATCGTGCCGCCGTGGAGTTTGATCAGATGTTTGACGATGCTCAGTCCCAGGCAGAGGCCGCCCGCGCGGCGCGCGCGCCGTCCTGTTGTCTGAAGCAGTCAACGACGTAGGGGGATTCAGGCGCGATGTCGCAGCCGGTGTCGCGCCAGTGCGCCAATCCTTTCAATCGCCGCCTGCATCACTTGCGATTCGGTATTGGCGGCGACCACCCAGGTTAGCGATTCCACTGCCTGTCTTTCAGTGAGCGCGGACATCGCCCGCACGGCTTCCAGCCGATTCGCCGTAACCGAAATACCCTGCGATTTTCACAGCCGATTCGCGTATGTGCGGGTCGGTGTGGGAAAGCAAGGCCGTCACGCGGCGCGGCATTTCCGGGTGGCTCAACGAATTGATTGCTGAAATTGCGGTCTGTCGCACGGCGGTGTTGGGATGGCCGATGAAAGAGAGCATGGGATCAAACGCGCGCTTGTCGCGCCGGCGCGTTTATGGCGTCTAGTTGTGCCAGCAGCAAGTCCACCGCGCGTGCGCCACGTCGCACCAGTGCTTCCAAAGCCTCGCTGCGCGCGGCGGGCTGTGCCAGCAATTGCGGCAGCGCCTGTTCGACGGCGTCGCCTTCCAGCCAGTCCAACGTCAGGGCGAGCGGGTGCCGTTGCTCTTCAACGACGAACGGCAGCGCGTCGAGCAGGTGTTGCAAACCCGCTTCGTTGATCGCATTCCAGGCCAGATCGGAGATGTACGTACTTTCGCCGTGCGACTGTTCGAAGCGGCAGTGGATGGCTGTCAGCGCGGCGGCGATGCCGGGCGCTGCCTTCGCGTCCAGCCGGTTGAGCGCCTCGGCCAGCGGCCTGACGGTGTCTTCATTGCCCAGCCGTCCGAACGCATCAGTCACCGGCGTGCCCAGCAACTCATCGTCCAGCAATCATCGTCCAGCAACCAAGTCAGGTGTAGCGCAACACTTGAATCATTGATTTGCGCCAGCGCATCGAGCGCGGGAAAGGCCAGATAAAAATCGCGCGTTTCAACCACGGCCAGCGACGGCGCGACGGCTTCAGCAGCGCGCAGCTTGCCCGGAGCTTCAATCGCGTGAAAGCGAACATTGGCGTTTTCATCTCCCAACGCGCGGATCAGCGCCGCAGTAGCTTGCTGATCAAGGCGTTCGTCCAAAGCGAGCGCCGCTTGCACGCGCAAATCCGCGTCAGGTTCGCGCAGCAATTCGGCCAGCGGCGCGACGATGCCTGCTTCGCTCATCCCCAGCGCCCGCAGAGTATCGCTCAGCGCGCTCAGGTCGCGATGCTGAGTGCGCAGCAATTGCACCAGCATCGTCGCCGTTTCCGCGCCGTTTTGTCGCGCCAGGCCAGCTGCCGCCCTGCGCCGTACACGCCAGCTTTCATCGCCGAGTGCCCGCGCCAGATAATGTTGTCGGCAGCGGCGGTGATTTGCGCGGCAGCGGTGCTTTATTCGCCCTGGCTTGGCTGACGCCGGCGATTATCCGCGTCAGGGTTTCGGCGGAGCAGGAAATTTGTTCGCTCGCCGTGGATTGTTCAGCTGCGGCGGTTGCGTTGGCCGACGAAGCCAGACTGATGGCGTTGGCCGTGACCTGTTCGATGGACGCGGCCATTTCGTTGATAGAAGACACCAGTTCCTTCGGTCGAAGTCGCCACGGATTCCGCCGGCGTCCCTGTTTCTTTCAACGACGCGCTCATTTGGTTGACGCCTGTCAGCGCGCTGTCCAGTGAAGCGGCATGCAATTCGGTGCCGGCGGCGGTCTGTTTGGCCGGACGCTCAATGTCATTCGCGGCGGCGGTGATTGGCGCGGCTTGCAATTGCACGCTGTCCGCGCGTTTTACACCGTTGGGTTTGGTGTGGGTTGTGGTTCTAGTGCTTGGCATCAGTGGGTCTCTTTCGAGAGTGTGGGACAGGCTTTAGCCTGTCCCACACTCTCATTGTTTTTTGGTATCGAAATTCAGTGTTTCCGCTAGGTTCAAAATCAGCACGATGCGTTCGCCAAGCGTGGCAATGCCTTCCGGATAACGCCCACTCAGCCCGTTGATTGCTTCGTGCGGCGGCTGAATGGCGTCCGCCGGAAGTGCTAAAAATTCGCGCGCGCTGTCGGCCAGACCCATCGTGCGCTGTTCGTTCTGCACCACCAGCAAGCGCTTGCGCAGGTCGTAAGGCGCGCGCTCCAATCCGAACCACGCCCGCAAACTGACGACCGGAATGACCTGCCCGCGCGAAAAGACAACACCTTCGACAAAGTGCGCCGCGTTCGGCACGGGCGTGACGTGTTCGATCATTTCCATATGCCGGACATCGCGACTGCGTAGGCCGTAAGCTGTGCCCGCTAATTCAAAGACAATGTAAGGTTCGGCATTCGTTGTTGGTTCAATCATAAAGCGCCTCCTGCGGTGGCGTGCGGCGCGGGTTGCCAACCGGTCTTACCGCGTTTCAGCGCGGCCACATCCGGAATCAGCACGGCGCGTCCGTCGCACAGTTCGGTTGCGCTGGCGATGCCTGGAACTTTAGTCAGTGGATCAGCGATGGCGCGCACGACGATTTCCTGTTGCCCGGCGGTGCGATCCACGGCAGTGCCCACTGCGTCGAATCCGTTGCCGATCACAAACACGTGCAGCGATGAGCGCGGCTGCGCGGGCAAATTGAACGTCCGCGCAAGCCGTAGCAGCGCCAATACGCCGCCGCGATAGGGAATGAGTTCGTTGTTTTCCAGAGTTTTGATTGTGGCCGCGTCCACGGCCAGAACTTCGCGGACGGTGGTTTGCGGGACGGCGAAGATTTAGTTGCCATCGTGAACAATCAGCGCGTCGGCGATGGCCAGCATCAGCGGCAATTCCATTGTGGAGCGCGTGCCGCGTCCCGGCGTTGTGTTCAGCGTCAGCGCGCCGCCGAGTTCCTGCCCCGTAGTTTTGACCACGTCCATACCAACGCCGCGTCCGCTGGCGCGGTCTGACTGTTCGCGCGTGGAAAAGCCCGGCGCGCAGATGGCTTCCAGCAAAGCTTCTGCGTTGGAGTCTGCTGCAACCATCGGTAGACCGGCGGTTTGCGCGCGCGCCAGAATTTGACCGGGGTTCGGGCCGCGCCCGTTGTCTTCGATTTCGATCAAAACGGTTTCGCTCGCCGTGGCGGCGCGCAGGCTCATACGGCCTTCCGGCGGTTTGCCCA
The DNA here is from genome assembly GCA_964603695.1 of uncultured Heliomicrobium sp. Lineage (GTDB taxonomy): Bacteria > Acidobacteriota > Blastocatellia > RBC074 > RBC074 > RBC074. The sequence goes on along the minus strand of CAZRXE010000285.1, from coordinate 720 downwards.
GAGCGCGGCGTTCGCCTACCGTTTCCAGACCGTGGCTGACGGCTTTGCGCACCAAATGCAGCAGCGGATCCATCATTCGTTCGACCAGATATTTGTCTATTTCGGTGTGCTGTCCGTGCAATTCCAGCCGCACCTGCTTGTCAGCGTCGCGCGCCAAATCGCGCACGACGAAAGGCGTGCGTTCAAAGACTTCGGCAATCGGAACCAGCCGCGCGCGCATTACGCCTTCGCGTAAATCGCGCAGATTGCTTTCCAGCGCCAGATTGCTTTCCTGCAAGGCACGCCAATCGTCTGCCGGCAACGCTGTTTCCACTCGTTACAGTTGATCTTCCAAACGGGAACGGCTGATGACCATTTCGCCCACCATCCGCATCAATCCATCCAGTCGCGCCAGATTGACGCGCACCACTTGCGAAGGCGCTGCCGACAGATTTGCCGCTGCGCCGTCGCCCGAATGACCGTTGCGCAGCGGTGTTTGGGCGGGCGGCGCTTCTTCGCGCAAGCAGTTCAAACCATCGTATGCGTCATCGGCAAAAGCGGAGGCTTCGGTGCTGCTCGCCAGCAGAAATTCAAAGGTCACGTCTTCTGCGCTGACTTGCGGTGTGGCGCGCAACAATTCGCCCAGCGATTGCAACCGTGCGCGAACCTGATTGACGTTGACGCCGTGCGCGGCCAGTTCCGCTGTCGGTTGAAATGTGCAGCGCCAAAGTGCCTGCCCGT
>CAZRXE010000284.1:0-2216 GCA_964603695.1 uncultured Heliomicrobium sp. | reverse complement strand
CCCACCAATAGACCGAATTTCAACTAGGTTTTGGACAATGCCGGGCACTCAAGCTGACTTGGTCAGATCAATAAATGGTTTGCAGTCTAAAGCAGTCTAAATCCCCCTGACGTTCAGGCGGTCGAAGCAGGAAAACGCTCACGACAAAACATAATATAATAATGCTGATGCAATGCCACATATAGATGGGGTGCATTGATAAGGAGATGTGTGTCATGAAAACGAAACATCAGACCGGTTTGCAGAGTGAATCTACATTTACCCTGACCGAACGCATTGGCGGGCATTGGCGCGTTTGGCTGTTGATCGCTTGCGCTGGAGTGTTGGGGATTGGGTTGGCGATGTCTTGGGCGCGGGTGCGGGCGGCGGAGCGTTCCGAAGATGGGTTGTGGGAGCAGGCGGAGCAGATGACTTTGCGGTTGCGCGAGCGTGGGGAGATTCCGGCGCTGGCGCGGGTGTTTCGGTTGGAGCAGGATTTGTTGGCGCGCGTGTTGGCGGGCGGGGCGAAAAGTTTCGGCAAAGAGGGCGGGGACAAGCGCGGGGTGATGACTTTGCCGATGCCGGATGGGGCCTTTGCGCGGGTGCGGTTGGAAGAGGTGCAGGTGATGGAACCGGCACTGGCGGCGCGCTTTCCTGAAATCAAAAACTATCGCGGCGAAAGCTTGGAGCGCGGCGCGTGGAGCGTGCGGATAACGCATTCGCCGCAAGGGCTGTCGGCTTTTGTCACCGACGGCGAGCGGACGGTCTCCGTGCAGCCTTTGGAAGTGGACGGCGCGCGGTATTACGTCAGCGCATGGGGGCAGGATTACGAAACGTTGGCGGGCGAGGCGCGCTGTTTGGTGGGCGAAACCGAATTGCGCGGGCAAGGGGAATTAACGCGGCGGACGGCGCGGCGCAGTTTGCGAATGAGTGCGCCGCCGGTGGGCGCTACGTTGCGGACTTATAAGCTGGCGATTGCGACCACGCCGCAGTATGTGACGGATTTTGGCGACGCGGCGAATGCGCAGACTTCGCTGACGACCTGGGTCAATGTGCTCAAGGGGATTTTCGAGAAAGAGCTTTCGGTGACGTTTACGTTGGTGACGAACGAAAGTGTGATCGGCAATGCGCAGTTCAACGGGCTTTCGTTGACTCAGTTGGTGGATAAATCGCGCGATGTCTTGCAGCAAAACATCGGGTTGGGGAATTACGACTTAGGATTGGTCTTCGGCACGGGAACGACGAGCGGGCTGTCTTACATCGGCGCGGTTTGCGACAACGGCGGTGACGGATCGTTTGCCTACAAAGGCGGCGGCGCGGTGTTGTTCGCGACGGGATGCGGCGTGAATTGCAATGCCGGAAACGATGTCGGCGCGGGAATGCTGGCGCACGAAGTCGGGCATTTGTTCGGCGCAACGCATACCTCCAACGCGGAATGCAGTTCAAACACGCGCGTGGCGGAAACGGCTTATGAAGCGGGCAGCGGCTTGACCTTGATGTCGAACGCGGGCAATTGCGAGAGCGACAACATCGCTTCGGCGCGGGCGCTGCACTTTCATTCGGGCAGCTTCGAGCAGATGGCGGCGTTCATCAATGTAAACGGCGGTTGCGCGACGGTGACGACGACGGGCAATGCTCCGCCGACGGTGACGGCTGCTTCGTCGTTCGTCATTCCAAAATTGACGCCGTTCACGCTGACGGCGACAGGCAATGATGCTGACTCGGCGGACTTGCCGAACCTGACTTATGTTTGGGAAGAGGTGGACGCGGGCGGCGACTTTCCGAATCCGCCTTATGCCGATCAAGCAGGCGATCCGCAGGGAACTACGCGCCCGCTGTTTCGGCCTTTTGCGCCGGCGGCGAACGGTGCTTCGCGGACGTTTCCGAAATTGGAATACATTCAACTCAACGCCAACATGCCTCCGGCAGTGGTCAGCGGTTTGCAGACGGCGGAGAATCTGCCAGCAATCAGCCGGCAATTGAATTTCAACGTGACGGTTCGAGACGGGCGCGGCGGTGTGGGTAATGCTCCGATGCAGTTGAATGTGGCGGATGCGGGGCCGTTTCGGGTTTCTTCGCACAACAGCGCGGCTGTGTTGCAGGGCGGTTCCAACGCGAACATCACCTGGGAGCTTAACGGACCGGATGCCGCGCAATTCAGCAGTCTGAACGTCAAGATCACGCTTTCGACGGACGGCGGCAATACTTTTCCCATTACGTTGGCGGCGTCTACGCCG
>CAZRXE010000283.1:0-1540 GCA_964603695.1 uncultured Heliomicrobium sp. | reverse complement strand
CGTGCTGCTGAACAACACCGCTCGCCGCGTCGCCTGTCGTAGGCGAACACATGGGCATACCGCGCGGGTGTGCCTCTGGTTGCCGCTTGCTGCCAGACCTTGCCGTCCCATTTTCAGGTATCGCCGAGCGGCGTGCCGTTGTGTTCGTCGCCGAACAGCACAAGCGTTTTGCAGCGGTTGTCGAACGCCAGCGCCGGAAAGGCGCGCGCGCTTGGCCCCGCTTCATTGAGTTTTCGCCACTGCTTACCGTTCCAAGCCCGGGTGTTCGTCTGCCACTCCTAAACATCACGCAAGTCCGCAAATTCACACAATCGTTTAGACAGACGTGCGCGGAAATTTCTTCCGCAATTTTGCCGTGGCGGGACGCCGCCCCATCAATCAATTCCACCTCCGTCAACACCGCCATTCACGGCAAAAAAACCGCCCTTTGCCACAAAACGTTTTCGCCCACTCGGCAAAATAGGTAGAGTGCGGCTTGTGATGTCGGCGCGTCTGTCTCTGCACAATCAGACTTGGTTGCGTGTGCTGTTCCGTTGGGAATGGCACTGGGCAGTTTTATTTTTGTGCTGGCTGGCGCTGAGTTTGTTGGCTGCGAGCGCGCCGTTTATTCCGCTGCCACAAGTGCGGCGGCCCGGCCCGCCGGAGTTGTTCGGGCGATTATTCTTAGTGCAATTGGCAAGTTGGTTGTCCTGGGCGGCATTGGTTCCAGTCGTGCTGCGGCTGCAGCAGCGCTTTCCGGTCGAACGTGGTCGCCTGCGGTTTTCATTGCCGGTACACGCGCTCGCCATTGCGGTGTTGTGTTTGGCGCACACAGCGTTTGCGTTGTGGCTAAATCAGGCGCTGGTGGACGTCGGGATGCGCGGGGCCAGGCCGCCGGTATTGGTGCAACTCACTTTTGAATGGACGCGCGACTTGCCGTTTGGCGCGTTGTTTTACGCCCTGACGCTGGGCGTGAGCGCGGCGCTGGAAGCCTACCGGCAATTGCGCGAACGCGAATTGCACGCGGCGCAACTTGAAGCCCAACTCGCACAGGCGCAGTTGCAGATGCTCAAGATGCAATTGCATCCGCACTTTCTTTTCAACACGCTCAACGGCATCACGGGCCTGGTGCGCGATCACGACAACGCGGCGGCGGTGCAGATGCTCGTGGGTTTGAGCGAATTGCTGCGCCAGACGTTGGAGAGCGCGGGCAAACAAGAGGTGCGCTTGCGCGAAGAGTTGGAATGGCTGGAATTGTATTTGAAGCTGCAACAGATGCGCTTCTCCGACCGCTTGCAGGTGCATGTCGAAGCCGCGCCTGACACGCTGGATGCGCTCGTGCCGAATCTGATTACGCAGCCGCTGGTTGAAAACGCCATCCGTCACGGACTCGCGCCGCGTATCGCGCCGGGGCTGATCACGTTGTCGGCGCGGCGGCAGGGCGCGCGGTTGGAATTGCAGATCAGCGACGACGGCGTAGGGCTGCCTGACGATTGGCAACGGGAACGCCAGTCAGGTTTAGGTTTGGCGAACACGGAGGCGCGCTAGCGGCAATAGTTCG
>CAZRXE010000282.1:0-7341 GCA_964603695.1 uncultured Heliomicrobium sp. | reverse complement strand
GTCGTGAGCGTAGCCACGCTCGACGGCACGAAACTGTTTTTTGAAGACGAAAGCTGGATTTTGTTCCGCCAGTCAGGAACCGAACCTGTGCTGCGCGTTTACTGCGAAGCCACTTCCATCGAGAAAATGACGAAGATGATGGATGAAGGAGAACGATTGGTCAGAGGGTAACTTAATTCCCCAGCCGTAGCCGGATAAGCAGATGGGCAAAAGCTCCACTGGATAATCGCTGTTTTTATTTTCCATTTGCCGTTTTCCAATTGTCATTTTTCATTGGGTGTTCGACGGTTTCCGGTAATGACAAATCCAAAATGGAAAATGGAAATCAAACTAACGAACTCAAGGCGCGGTGAGCGTTTCCAATCGCCACTTGCCGTTAGGCTCTGAGAGAAAGAACAGCACTTTGTCGGCGGCGAAATCTCGCAAAGACTTTTTGCTCCACGCTGCGCCCTGCACATAAAACACGTTGTCCAGCGCATCGCCCGCCGTGCCGTTGCCAGTGATGACCGCCACGCTTAACACGCCTTCGACCGGACGGCCCGTGCGCGGATCCATAATGTGCGAATAGCGCCGTCCGCCTAATTCAAAAAACTTTTCGTAACTGCCAGATACTGATAGCGCCTGATTGTTTAAGCGCACGATTAGCGCGGTTTTGTCCGGTGCAATCGGGTCTTGCAGCTTTACTTCCCAGCCCGGCTGATTCGGCGGCACGCCCAAGCCGTAAATCGTGCTGCCGCCGGCGCTGACCAGGGCGGAGTTGATGCCGCGCTGTTTCAGCACCGCCACGGCGCGATCAACAGCGTAGCCTTTGGCGATGCCGCCCAAATCAAGCTCAACGCCTGGTTCGTCGAAAAACACCGTGCGCGTTTTTTCGTCCAGCTTGACGTGCTGAAAGCCCACGCTGCGGCGGGCTTTCGCCAGTTCCTGCTCGCTGGGCAGGCGGCCTTCGCCGCGAAAAAAGCCCCAGGCTTTCATCAACGGGCCGACGGTGATGTCGAAGGCTCCGTCAGAGGCGCGGCTATAGCGCAAACATTCGGCCAGAAACTCAAACAACTCCGCATCGGTTTTGACAGGCGTTTTGGCGGCTTCGCGATTCAGGCGGGAAAGTGAGCTGTCCGTTTTGTAATGACTCATCAGCCGGTCAATGCGGTCAACTTCGTCAAAGGCAGCGTCAATGGCCTGCCGCAGCAATTGCGCATTGTTGGCATAAGCGACAATCGAATAGGTGCAGGCCATCGAAACGCGGCTGTCTTCGTGGCGAATCAGTTTGGTGGGTTGCTGCGCCGTGAAGGTCAAACAGGCAAACAGCCAGATTGTGACAAACAGCAGTCTCACTTTTTGATCTGTTCCCACGGTTCGCTGGCGCGGCCGTTCAAATCCCACATGACGTTGCCGCCCATCAAAGTCATTTCGCAGCTCAGCCGCTGCGAACCTTTCATCAGCAATTTATCCGTGTCCACGAAACCGAATTCGCCGCGCTCCAGCCGCAGCAAGGCGACGTCGGCGGTCGCGCCGACCGTCAGATGGCCGAATTGTTCGCGGTGAATTTCCTTGGCCGGGTTCCAGGTGGATTTCAGCACGACTTCCTGAAGCGGCATGCCGAGATTCAGGAACTTCGACATCACGTTGACGATGTCGCGCATTCCTGAATTCATACTGCCGACGTGCAAATCGGTGGAAATCGAATCCGGCGCAAAACCCTGCTTCATGGAAGGCACGGCATAACGCCAGATCAGGCTGCCGGAGCCGTGACCGACATCAAAAATCACGCCGCGCTTTTTGGCTTCAAACAGGTACTGGCGCACCTTGCCGTTTTCATCAATCGTCGGATCGAACTTGCGATAAAGGTGCGTGTAAATGTCGCCGGGACGCATTTTCTTCAGGTAAAACTCTTCGTGCGGGCGTTCGGGCACAACCTGACCGTAATCCACCATCACCGGCAAATTGGCCGCGCGGCCTGCTTCCAGCACGCGATCCACCGCCGTCCAGTCCGGCTTGGCGTAATGCGCGGTTTTGAAACCAACAATCACGTCCGGATATTTCCTGGCCATCTCGGCGGTTTTTTGCGCGTCCATGTCTTCAGTGTTTTGTTCAAACTGGCCGCCGCTCATTCCGTGGCCGACGATGTTCAGGAAGGCGAAGACGCGCGTTTTCGACCGGTCAATCACCCTTTGTTTGAAGTCTTCAAAGTTACGCCAGCCGGAAGTTCCTGCATCGGCCATCGTTGTAGTGCAGGCGCGAAAGCTGTGCGGATCTGGATAAACACTAAGGTCGCCGGTGTATGACTTCCCGCCCGTTCCGGCGTAAACATGAACGTGTATGTCAATGACGCCCGGCGTGACGTACAGACCTTTGGCATCCACGACTTTTGCCGCCAGCGCCGGATCAATATTCTTTTCCACCGCCGCGATTTTGCCGCCGGTAATCGCCACATCGCGCGGTTCGTTGATGGAGTTTTTCGGATCAATGACGTGGCCGTTTTTGATGAGCAGGTCGTAACGGCGTCCGGTTTGCTTGGCCTGCGTCGTTGTCACGCTCAACACCAGGATTGCCAGCGCAATCCCGCGAATAATCGAAGCAGAAGTTTTCATGACAAAGCTCCTGGATGTTTCGGTTCTCACGTTGTGGAAGTGTTTGGTAGCTTCAAGAAACTGTTTTCCACGAAGTCGCACGAAGTCTCACGAAGAAAAACAAGAAGTGCCTGCGTTCCCCATCGTGTGTCTTTGTGGAAGAAAATTTTTTCTTGCTATCTATAGAAAAGCGGGTAAGACGCCGCCAACCTTAAGCCGCGCATTTCGGCACGTCAAGATTGGCACGGGCAAACCTATTCAATAACGACAGCCTTCCGTATAATTCGTGCCGTTTACACCAATCCAACTCAACAACAGGAGATCAACATGAATTCCAAACGCAGACAAATCCTGAAAGCAGCGGCTGCCGCTGTTCCAGCCGCTGCTGCCATTTCCACCGAAGCCGCCGCGCAGCCGAAAGCCGGCAAGAAAGTGCATTACAAAGACGGCAAGAAACCCGAACGCAAGCCGGGCGAAAAACCGCCGCTGTTTAACGGCGCTGTGTCTTACGGTAATTTGCTGTTCATCGCCGGCAAAGGCGCGCATTTCAAAGGCGACATCACGGCGCACACCAAACACGTGCTGGACGAAGTCGAAAAGGAACTCATCAACGCAGGCTCTTCGATGGACAAGGTTTTGAAGTGCAACGTCTATCTGGCTGACGGCAAGGATTACGCGGCGATGAACGAAGCCTTTCGCGGACGCTTCGGCGAAGAGCCGCCAGTGCGCACGACGATTGCCGCCGCCTGGATTCCCGGCGATTCGCTGGTGGAAATTGACGTAGTTGCCTACATCTGAGGTCGAAAACGCATGCCGCTATTCTTTCCTCAAACTCTCCTTTTCAAAATCACGAAAACAAGTTGCGCGTTGCTGGCAGGGTTGGCCATTTGGCTGACCTTGCCGACGACGATTGCCGATGCGCAAAGAGCCGCCGACTTCGACATTGTGCTGGCCAATGGTCGCGTGATGGACCCGGAATCCGGCCTGGACGCGGTTCGTCACGTCGGCATTCGCAACGGAAAAATCGCTGCCGTTTCCGCTGTGCCGTTGAAAGGCAAAACGGTCGTTGACGCCAAAGGAATGGTCGTCACCGCAGGGTTCATTGATCTGCATTCGCACGGGCAGGACGATGAAAATTACCGCTACAAAGCGCGCGACGGCGTGACGACGGCGCTGGAAATGGAAGTCGGCGCTTCGCCCGTAGCCAAATGGTACGCCGACCGCGAAGGCAAATCGCTCATCAACTTCGGCGCAACCGTCGGCCACATTCCGGCGCGAATGGCCGTGATGAAAGACACTGGTGCCTGGCTGCCGCGCGATCTGGCCATCACGCGCCGCGCCACGGCGGACGACAATCGGCAAATCCACGATCTGATTAAACAAGGACTGGATGACGGCGCGCTCGGCATTGGTTTCGGCATCGCCTACGTTCCGGCGACGCGGCGCGATGAAATCTTCGAGATTTTCAAACTCGCCGCCGAACGCAAAGTCACCTGTTTCGTTCATGCGCGTTCGCATGGCGCAGTCGAACCGGGCAGCGCGATGGAATCGTTTCAAGAAATCATCGCTGACGCCATTGGCACGGGCGCTTCACTGCACATTGTCCACCTGACCAGCACAGGATTGCGGCAAACACCGGCTTGTCTGGAAATGATCGAAGGCGCGCGCAAACGCGGCGTTGACGTGACGATGGAGGCTTACCCCTACACCGCCGCCATGACGGGTCTGGAAACCGCCATCTTCGACGAAGGCTGGCAGGAAAAGATGGGCATCAGTTATGGCGATTTGCAGTGGGTCGCGACCGGCGAGCGGCTGAACGCCGAAAGCTTCGCGCGTTATCGCAAACAGGGCGGCCTCGCAGTCATTCATTCCATTCCCGAAGAGATCGCACGACTGGCCGTTGCCAATCCGCAAGTGATGATTGCCAGCGACGGCGTCATCACGAACGGCAAAGGCCATCCGCGCGCTGCGGGCAGTTACGCGCGCGTGCTGGGGCGTTACGTCCGAGAACAGAAAGTCATTTCGCTGATGGACGCCTTGCGCAAAATGTCCTTGCTGCCCGCCCAGCGCCTGGAAAAATCCGTCCCGGCGATGCGCGCCAAAGGCCGCGTCAAAGTCGGCGCGGACGCCGATCTAATCGTCTTTGACACGGCCACGGTGATTGACCGCGCCACCTTTGAAAAACCCGCTCAATACTCCACCGGCATCACTCAGGTGCTGGTCAACGGTGTTTTCGTCGTTCGTGATGAAAAGCTGGTCGAAGCCGTCAGTCCCGGTCGCGGCATTCGACGAAAATAAAAATAATAATTATTATTGATTTTGCCCCGACGTTCGGATAGACTCCCGTTCGTCGAGGTTAAGAACTTATGTCAGGCAAAAAGCAACACGCCGGAAAATCCACCGCCAAAAGATCGCCGCAAGCGCAGGCTGAAATGGTCGAAGGGTTGCGTTCGTTGCTGACCGAGCAGGGCGCGAGCCTGACGACGCAGCGGACGGCGGTGTTCAATTATCTGGGCCGCGTGGATCATCATCCGACGGCGGAGGACGTGTTTCTGGCCGTTAAACAAGAGTTGCCGAAAATCAGTCTGGCAACGGTCTATAAAAATCTGGAGGCGCTGGTGGCCTGTGGCGCGGCGTCGAAATTGACTTATGCCGACGCGGCGGCGCGCTACGACATCCGCACCGATCATCACTTTCACAGCCGCTGCACGACGTGTGGCAAGATTATGGATTTGGAGCCGCCGGCAAGTTTGGAATTGGCCAAACTTATCAAAGCGCCGCGCGGATTCCAGGTCGAAGATTATCGAGTCGAACTCCTGGGCCTGTGCCGGGAGTGTCAATAAACCAAAAGAGGGAGAAAAAAATGGCGAAACCGAAAACACATCACACGAAGATTGATATTGATTCCGAAAGCAGGGAACAACTCATTGCGCTGTTGAACCAGCAACTGGCCGACACGTTTGATTTGTATAGCCAGACCAAACAGGCACACTGGAACGTAAAGGGGGCACAGTTTTTCCAACTGCATGAACTGTTCGATCAACTGGCGGCAGGCTTGTTGCCTTACGTGGACGACATTGCCGAGCGCGCGACTTCGCTGGGCGGCACGGCACTGGGAACGGCGCGAATGGCGACGAAGGCTTCGCGGCTGGAAGAATATCCGGCGAATGTTTTCGGCGGAAAGGACAGTTTGGAAACCCTGGTTGATCGTTACGCGACGCTGGCCGCTTCCACGCGCGAAGCGATTGACAAGTCCGACGAGCTGGGCGACGCGGACACGGCGGATTTGTTCACGGGCATTTCGCGCGGTTTGGACAAATCGCTCTGGTTCCTGGAAGCGCATTTGCAGTCATAGTTTTTTAGGCCGACAAAAATGTTGGCGACTTTAGACAGGCTTGGGGAGCGTGCGTATACTCTGCGGCGCATGCTCCCCAAGCTTATTTTCTTTCTCGCACTGATTTTCGTCGTCACGCCCTGGGCTTCGCCGCCGATTGCGCTGGCCGTGGGCTTGGCTTTCGGTCTTTTCCTTCAGCATCCTTACGCCAAACAAACCAAATCACTTTCCAAAACCTTGCTGCAAGTTTGCGTCGTTGGGCTGGGCTTCGGCATGAACCTGAATCAGGTCGTCCGCGCCGGACGGTCCGGATTCATTTATACGGCGCTGGGCATTGCGGCGACGATGGCGCTGGGACTGGCGCTGGGCAAACTGTTGAAAGTCGCCGAAACGAACGCGCTGTTGATTTCAGTCGGTACGGCGATTTGCGGCGGCAGCGCGATTGCCGCCGTCGGTCCCGTGGCTGGAGCGAAAGACGAAGAAATGTCTGTCTCGCTCGGCACGGTGTTCATTTTGAATTCGGTGGCGCTGCTGATTTTTCCAGTGATTGGGTTGGCGGTGGGCTTGAGCGAATCGCAATTCGGATTGTGGGCGGCGCTGGCCATTCACGACACCAGTTCGGTGGTCGGCGCTTCGGCCAAATACGGCGCAACGGCGCTGGCGGTCGGCACGACGGTCAAACTGGCGCGCGCGTTGTGGATCGTGCCGGTGACGCTGGGAACGGCCTTCGTCAAACGCCGGGAAGCGCGGATTCAATGGCCGTGGTTTATTTTGTTTTTCTGTCTGGCGGCTGTCCTCAATACGTACCTGACCGCCGGAGCGTCTGTCTATCCCTGGATTGTCAAACTTGCGCGCATCGGTTTGACCGTGACGCTGTTTTTTATCGGCTGCGGCATTTCCAAAGCGACACTGAAAAAAGTCGGCGCGCGCCCGCTCGTCCAAGGCGTGATTTTGTGGATTGTGGTGGGTGTGCTTTCGCTGCTGTTGATCCGAGCGGGCGTGATCGGTTTGTAAGCCTTACTTCTGATGCCGCAGGTAAGCGTCCGTGCCGTCGCGCCAGTCCGCGCGAATCGGGCTGAAAACATCGAAGCCGGTGAAATCTTCAGTGGCAGCGACGGCTTCGTGCGGGACGTTCGGCGGAATTTCAACCAGTTCACCGGCGCGCAGGATTACTTCTTCACCGCCGATTTTGAAATGCAGCGAACCGCTGATGCAGTAGCTGAACTGTTCGCTGTCGTGATGATGCAGCGGAACGACGCAGCCTTTGCGCAGGGTCAAAAAAGCCAGGGTGATGTTTTCGCCGGTGAAAAAGCGGCGCGAAAACAAACTGGTAACGTGCTCTTCGGGGATTTCAGTCAGCTTGTGATGTTTCATTTATCTCCTGTCGTTGGGCGAACTGTTATTTCAGCTTAGCGCCGTTCGGCACTTCTTCCAAAA
>CAZRXE010000281.1:0-1815 GCA_964603695.1 uncultured Heliomicrobium sp. | reverse complement strand
TCCGGGTGATAGTCGCAAGTCCGATGACACAGCACGATGTCTGCCTGCCACTGGCGAATCAGCCGGGCGATGGTGCGGCGATTTTCCAGCGTCGGCAGCAATTCGCCATCGTGAATGTCCAGCACCTGCGTTTCAATGCCCAGCAATTCGGCGCAGCGTTTGACTTCCGCCGTTCGCCGCAACGCCAGCGGCCCGCCTGCTGTCGCAAAATGTCCGACATCGCCGTTGGTCGTGGCGACGAATTTGACCTGATGACCCGCCGCCGCCCATTTCGCGGCGGAACCGGCGGCTTTCAATTCGCAATCGTCCGGATGCGCTCCGAACGCGATGATTCTTAGTGCCATTTGCCAGTCTCAGTTGAAAAGGAAGGGTTCAGGCAAACAAATCTGGATCAGTTCGCCTCAACAGTCTTACCAACGCCTGCCACATATCTTCGTAATGCCCAATTTCAATGTTGGCCGCTTTCGTCTGCCGAGCGGTCTCGGCGTCCAACGCGTCCGTCGAATTCGCGCCGAACTGCATTGCCGCCGCCTGCACGCGGGCGGCGCGTTCGGCCAGCAGCGTGTAACCGAGCGCAAAGCGAATGTCCGTGCCGACCGTAATCAACCCGTGATTTTTCAAAATGCCGATGTTCTTTTTGCCCAAAGCTTCGGCAATCGGCGCGGCCCCGTCTTCGGAAAACACCGTGCCGATGAATTCGTTGTAAACGGCTTGCTCTTCAAAGACGAACGATCCGACTTGATCGTAAACTTCGATTTCCCGACCTAGCGCACTGTAGCCTGTCACATAAGGCGGATGCGTATGCACAATCGCTCCGACATCAGGCCGCCGGCTGTAAATCGCCGGATGAATATCAATCGAAGGATTCGGTTTGTGCCGGCCTTCGATGACGCGGCCTTTGCCGTCCACACGCACCACGTCCGCCGGCGTGATGTCGGCGAAATAAAACGGATACGGCGTCGTCCACATTTCGTCCGTGCCGGGAATGCGAATGCTCAGATGACCGGCGATGCTGTCGTCCATCTTTTCGTTGGCGATGATGCGACAGGCGCAAGCCAGATCAAGCCGGATTTGTTCATGCGAGTAAGTCACAGTATTGAGTTTGCCTGCAAAGCCGGCAAGGCAGGGACAGGATTCACAAGATTGGCCACAGGATTAACAGGCTCGGCAAAAACTTCGCTAATGGTTGTCCCATAGCTTTCATGAACTTTTATGAAAAAGAAACGTCGCGACAACGGTAGCGCAACCTCGCCAAGGTTTCGCTGCCGATTTGCCAAAACCTTTGTTGCCAACAAACCTTCACTCCACACAGACGCCACCACGGCGAGGTTGCGCTACATTTCTTTTTCTTGAAGCCTATAAAACATCCTGTCAATCCTGAAAAAAATCCTGATCATCCTGTCTAAATGCCGTGTTGTTGATCGTCCACTTATTCCACGTCGTATAGCGTGATCGGTTTGTCCTGCAAGTATTTGTCGAACCAGTTCAGGATGTGCTGCAAGCGCTCGACGCGATGCCAGGGCGCGCCCGACCGCGACAGTTCGTGCGATTCGTTCGGGAAGCGGATCATCGCCGTCGGAATCTTTCGGAACTTCAAGGCGCGAAACATGATTTCGCCGCCATCCGCCGGCGGCGTCCGGTAATCGGCTTCGCCTTCAATAAACATCATCGGCGTAGTGATGTTCTTGACGTAAGTGATCGGCGAACGTTTCACAAAATCTTCAGGGTCTTCCCAGGGCGCGGCTTTGAACCAGGTCGGTTGAAACAGCGTGAAATCCGCCGTGTACCAGAATCCGGCCCAATCCGCGATGGAGC
>CAZRXE010000280.1:0-3934 GCA_964603695.1 uncultured Heliomicrobium sp. | reverse complement strand
GATGAGAAAAGCGTCTTGAAAGGGAATTGAAATCGTTCTCAAATTTTCTTCAAACGCGACTGCTTTCCGGCCTACACGGTTGCAAGCAAAGAATTTCGGGTTCAATAATTGCGCGCACCTGAAGAGTTTAGACATCAGTTTGGATTGAGAAAGGAGTCTAGTCATTCCACAAATTGAAGGCAAGACATCGGGGCTGAAGCCCAATCAACTGCGGCGGCTGGAAAAAATGTACCAGCGTCGCATCCCGCCCACGGAAATCGTCACGCAGGATTTCGCCCGCCAGTTGACCGAAGTCTCCCACGAAATCGGTCGGCAGGTCGGCGTGCTGGTCAATCGTAAAGGTCACGTCGAATCCGTCGTCGTCGGCGACGCCAGCCAGATTGTGCTGCCCGCGCAAGATCGTTCGCGGTTGGGAAAATCGCGGTTTAACGGCTTGCGCTGTCTGCACACGCACATTCGCGGTGAAGCAAATCTGACGCACGACGACTTAACGGACTTGGCGCTCCTGCGGCTGGATTTGATGGCCGCGATTGACGTGGAACCGAAAACCGGTTTGCCGGGTTTGGTGCGCGCGGCGCATTTGCTGCCTGCGCGGCAATCGCAGGATGACGAAAACGGCAAAGCAGAAATGTATCAACACCTTGAGCCGCATTTGCCTGGCCAGCTCGACGTAGACTTTTTGGAACTCATCAACTCGCTCGAAGAGGAAATGGCGCGCAATCGCGGCGCGCGCAAAGCTTCGGACACGCGCGACCGCGCCTTGCTGGTCAGCGTCACGACCGGCACCACCGCCGAAGCCAAAGATTCCATTGACGAATTGCGCGAACTGGCTGTTTCCGGCGGTTTGGTGGTGCTGGATGAAATCATCCAACGCCGCCCGAAACTCGATCCGGCGACGCTGGTCGGCAAGGGCAAACTGGATGAAATCATCATCCGCAGTTTGCAACTCGGCGCGGATATGATCGTCTTCGACCGCGAACTGACGCCTTCGCAAGTCCGCGCCATCAACAACGCCACCGATTTGAAAATCCTGGATCGTTCGCAATTGATCCTGGACATCTTCGCCCAACGCGCTCAAACCAGCGAAGGCCGCATTCAGGTGGAACTGGCGCAATTGAAATATCTGTTGCCGCGCTTGTCCGGCAGCGGCACGGAAATGTCGCGTTTGATGGGCGGCATCGGCGGACGCGGCCCCGGCGAAACCAAGCTGGAAGTTGACCGCCGTCGCGTTCGCGAACGCATCACGCATCTGGAATCGCAACTCGACAAGATTCGCGAAAGCCGCAACCAGCGCCGCGCGCAGCGCACGCGCCGCGAAATGCCAGTGGTGTCCATCGTCGGTTACACCAACGCCGGCAAAAGCACCTTGCTCAATTCGCTGACCAACAGCCAGGTGATGGCCGAACAACGAATGTTCGCCACGCTCGACCCAACCAGCCGCCGGCTGCGTTTGCCGCAGGAGCAGGAAATCATCGTCAACGACACGGTCGGTTTCATTCGGGATTTGCCGAAGGATTTGCTCGCCGCTTTCAAGGCTACGCTGGAAGAGATGGAGCAATCCGATTTGCTGATTCATCTAGTGGACGCCGCCAGCCCGCAACTGGAAAGCCAGATCGCTTCGGTCAATCGCATTCTGGGCGACTTGAAACTCGACGCAATTCCGCGCTTGCTGGTGTTTAACAAAATGGATTTGGCCGATCCGATCGAATTGGCCAACAGTTGTGAAGTGCATAACGCGATTCCGGTTTCGGCTACAGACCGCAAGACGCTTGAGTCGTTGACAACGGCCATTAGCGAACGCCTGGTAGCCCAACCGGTTCAACAAGAGAGGATTTTGTAAGTTATGAAATTGCGATTCTCCCTTCAGCTTGCCTGCCTGTTGCTTTGCGCTGCATGCATACAAACCTTCAAGACCGAGCAGCGAGTGGTCGAACTACCGAAAGACGATCCGCGAACTTCGCTTGCAACCTGCGAATCAATCGTTCGAGACCTGGTCGCCGGCGGACTGGGGAAAAGAGTCCAAGAAAAGTTTCCCAGCCTGACGGAAGCGCAAACGCAGGGAATCTTTATGAATTGGAACGTTGGTCAATTTCAGTCCGGGAAGAGCGTGTTCATAACAACGGGAATGAAATATCAAGGCGAAGTGGCTGAAGCGAAAGAGGTCGCCGATTTTTTGAAGGCAGAGGCCGAAGCTGCCATCAAAAAGTATTTCTCCGAAGCCAAGTGATTTTCGTTTGCGTGGTTACTGAGCATTGCCGCAAGACTTCAGCGCGCCGGTCGAGTTAATGATTTGCTGCGCCGCCGCAATCGCGTCCTCCAAAGTGACGACCTCGCCATCAAGCTGCCGTTCGTACACCGCGCGCGTGATTTCGCCGATGCGCGGGCCGGGCGGCAAGCCCAATGCCAATACGTGACGTCCGAGCAGCAGCGCCGCCGGAGCGTGTTCCTCAATGCCGAGTTCGCGAACGCGGGCGAAAAACCAGTCTTCAAATTCGGGATTGAAATCGCCCGCGCGTCCCAGGCAATCGGCGCGCGCCACGCGGTAAAGCAACGCCGGTTCGACTTCCAGCGCCAACCGCCGAAACATTCCATCGGTGATGGTTTCTCCGGCTTTGTGCGCGCGTCCCCAGCGATGCGGCACGGCGTGATGTTTGACAAGCGCCACCGTTTGTTTGCGCACATCGTAACCGTCAAGAGTGAACAGTTTCAGCCGATCCAAAAATCTTTCCGTCAAGGTCACGCTCGCCGTTTCGTGACCGGCGGCGCGAACTTTCCCGTTTTCCATTTTGGTCGTCGCGGGTTTGCCCAGGTCGTGGCACAGTCCGCCGAGCATTACGGCAAGCTGTTTCGGTCGCGGCAGGTCGCCAATCAATTTGCGAGCTTCGTCCAAAACCAAGCCGGTATGAACGAAGACATCGCCTTCGGGATGAACTCGTGGGTCTTGCGGACAGCCGGCGAGCGCATCCAGTTCCGGCCACAACTTTTCCGTGATTCCAAGTTCGCGCGCCGCGTGCAGCCCAATCGAAGGCCGCGTCGCCAGCAACCATTTTTCGACTTCCGCCCAAATGCGTTCGGCGGGCAAATCTGACAAATCAATCGAACGGCAGAGCGCAACCGTTGCCGGATCAATCCTGAATTCAAAGCGCGCGGCAAACTGCATCGCCCGCAGCACGCGCAAGCTGTCTTCGATGAAAGTGCCGGGATCAACCACGCGAATAATTCGACGTTTTAAGTCTTCCCGCCCGCCGTAAACGTCGAGGTATTCGCCCACGAGCGGGTCATACATCATCGCGTTGATGGTGAAATCGCGGCGGCGTGCGGCTTCGGCAAAACTCATGCGCGGGTCGCCTTCGACGACAAAACCGCGATGGCCGCGTCCGGTTTTGGATTCGCGCCTCGGCAGACTGACATCCACGACAAAACTCTTCCTGCCGGTTTCGCGCAATCGAACTTTGTAAACAGTGAAGGCTTCGCCAACGGCGTCCACCTTGCCCAGCCGGTCGAGCAGCGCGCGCAACGCGGCGGCTTCGAGGTTGTAGACTTCGATGTCGTAATCCACATTGGGAACGCCGCGCGCGAAATCGCGCACCCAACCGCCGACCAGCAGGGCGCGCCCGCCGGCTTGCTGAATTGCCTGGCAAAGTTGAAGAACAGCTTCTGAAATCATCATTTCAACAGGCTCATGCGGTGAGGATCGTGTTCCGGTCGGCGGGCGAAAAGTTTTGCCATCAATCCTGCTTTTCGCGGCGTCAGCAAGCGACGGATTTTCGGAATCAGACGCCGCGCGGCTTCTTCTCCGGCGGCGATCATTTCCGCCGCTTTTGAAAGATCATCCGGGCGGATATGCTCAATCTGCGGACGGATAATGATTTCGGCGTCGGCGTGAATGTAACTGACGGCGGTTCGCCCCATGATCGAAAGCGATTGCGACATG
>CAZRXE010000279.1:0-19110 GCA_964603695.1 uncultured Heliomicrobium sp. | reverse complement strand
ATGAGCTTTGACTCCCTCCAGAGCCTCCATTGTGGTGTTGTGTTCTCGTCTGGTGACATTTTTTTAACTGCTTTGTTTGATAGCTTTTTATTATGGACATCCTTAAGCCGCGAGCCTATACGCAAGACTTTCCATCCGTGTTTCAATAGAGTGACAAATAGATAAAGATCATTGTAAAGACTCCTTGCACGATCAGACAAGTTTACTCGTCGAAACTTTATCTTTTCATTTTTCAACGACGCTTATCAGGTCGTAACACCCAAAACGTCGCCCGATCAATTTTATAAACTGACATTGTCGTAGCGATGTTTAGCAATCGAATGATCCTCGTAGTGAAGGGCAGATGCTTGGCGCGGCAGCCACCACTGACGAAGGCGAATCGCCAGTCGCCGACAAAGAACTCGACGAAACGCGCTGCCTGGACGAACCTGTAGCGCAGGTGGCGCTGACGTTTAAGCGGGGAAAAGGTAAGTGATGCGGATAGTTTGTGTCTGGGCGAGGTTTCAGTCCGAGGACGTGCTGAGTGCTGAAATCAGTAGGGCAGGAAGGAAGCCTTGAGGCTCCCCTCTGCCCAAACTGGTGTATCAAGGCTTATTCCTCATCTTTCACCACTATGTAGGGTGATCCGCGCGTAGTTACGATGCTGAGCAAGACACTCTTTTTGTTTCCGAGCTTTTGTAGCGCGGCATTGAAATCGCCCAAATTACTAACCGGCTGTTTGGCGACTTCTTCGATGGCCATTCCGCGTTGCAGACCGGCGGCGGCGGCATTGCTGCTTGGGTCCACATCCGTGATGAGTACACCACGAGTGGAAGCAGGAAGACGAAAACGTTGGGCAGCTTCGGGCGTCAAAGTTTCAACGCGGACGCCAGACAGCACGCCGCCAGCCGCACCTGATTCTCCACTCCCTTTGACATCTTCCTTGTCAAGGTTGGCGGACAGATCGCGCTCGGCCAGTTTTAAGGATAATTCGCGTTCCGCTCCATCGCGCCAGACTTTGACTTTAATAGTCGTGCCCGGAGGGGTTTGCGATGCCAGATTGCGCAATTGGTCGCTGGTATCGATTCGCTGTCCCTGGAACTCCGTAATGATGTCGCCGCGCTTAATGCCGGCTTGGTCAGCGGGTTGTCCGGGAACGACGTTTTCGATAAATGCGCCTTTGGTTCCTTTGTAACCGAACGCCTCAGCCAAATCCGTATCCAGAGACCGTATGTTGACGCCCAGCATGCCACGGCGGACTTTACCGTTGCGCAGCAACTGATCCATTACGCTGCGAGCTTCCTTGGTCGGAATCGCAAACCCAATGCCGATGCTGCCGCCGGATTGAGAAAGGATTTGCGAGGGGATGCCGACCAGCTCCCCACGCAGATTGACCAGCGCTCCACCGGAATTGCCGCGATTGATAGCGGCATCGGTTTGCAGGAAGTTTTCATAAGTCCGATCAGTGCCGCCTGGCGAACGACGACCTTTGGCGCTGATGATGCCCATAGTCACGGTTTGACCGATGCCTAGCGGATTGCCAACCGCCAACACCAAATCGCCGACTTCAACCTTGTCGGAATCTCCGAACGGAACGGTGGGCAAACTGGCCGCATCGATTTTAATAACGGCGACATCGCTGGGTGGGTCAGTGCCGATGACTTTGGCGACAAACTCGCGTCCATCCGCCAACTCAACCTCCACCTTGTCAGCTCCATCAACCACATGGTTGTTCGTGATGATGTATCCATCTGGGCTGACGATAACGCCGGAACCTGTTCCACTGGGTTGTAGTGGCGCGCGTCCTTGAGGTGGTTGTTGGCGCGGAAGAGGACGGCGGCGAGGCGTGCCTTCTTCCTCCTGATCAGGGTTTCCGAACAGGTCGCTGAAAGGATCAATGAAGAAGGGGGACTGTTGTTTGCGGCTTTTGACGTTGACAACGACCACGGCTGGGGTAACGGCCTTGGCAATCGGCGCGAACCCGCCGCTCAGCGTGACCTGTTGATTGATCTGGGAATCTGATGAAACGTAAATCGGAACTTTGTTTTCGTTGCTATTCTTGAACCAGCCGCGTGCCGTAGCGGCGGAGCCGAAAATTGCCCCGACGAGTAACACTCCCGCGCCAAGGATGCCCATCAGCGTCCAGTTGACACGACTGCGACGAGTTACGTTGATGATGTGGTCGAATTCGGTTTGCATACCTCTCACTCCTGTTGGCAATTCAAGCTTTCTGAAGCTGCCGGAGCGGCAACTCCCGGTAAAATCCTAACGTTTTAGCGAACGCCGCGCATCTTACACAATGGCTCTCGGCCTTTTCAAGAAAGAGCTGAGAGTTGAAAAAAGCTAGTTGAAATGCTCAGATACCAACTCGTGAAAGAGAGCGGAAAGGGGATTACTCAAAGATTGATAAACATTGATAACAGGGCAATTTCTCGCTTGACGGACTTTAGGTCGTTGGCTAAGATGCGTCGCGGATACGGTGCAACGAATCAAAAACGGCAACACCCGATTCTCCTCACTGGTGATGATTTCAGTTGCTTCTCAATTGCCGTGCCTCACAAATCTTAAACGATCAAAGGTTCGATCCAAGATCTACTAAGTCTGTTAAAGACACATATTGATGCCCCGGGTCTGTGAACATCGAAGCTTAACGATTGAGAGTCGAAGAGAATGATTGAGGAAATGAGGAATTAAACAAGAAGGATGAGTTCGCCAAACGCCATCTATCAATGTGCCCGCCAATCCATTTCTTTTGTGCTCCATTCGTAGTCTTGCTCGGAAAGCTTAATGTAGTTTGTATGCAAATTGGTTAGACAAGCTATTAAAGCTATCTGCTAAACCATTAGCTTCTGTTATCGTGGGTCTTTGGTGCTCCAATTCTTTAGTTCAGGTGCTCCAATAAAACATCTCATTATTTATACTGTCGGCTCGGTTACGTGTGTCTTGATATTAGTCGAGCTGTGGTTGGAGGCTTCCAGCCCCGGTCATTTGTTGATCTTTTGGGTTGAGTCGCCGTGGTAACAAATCAGTTCGTTCGCCCGAATGCAGGTTGATTGATTACTAACAGGCTTTTAAATCACCGGCTTTAGGCTTTCCTGAAATTGCCAAGTAATCGCTGAGATTTTTGGCAGATTGTTGGTTGTATAGATCATCTTTGGTGGCTGCCCGCTTTGCTTGAATAAGGTGAAGCGGCAAAATCTCCGCGCCATAGAAAAAGGAGTCTGAATAACAATGGCTGGTCGCAAATATCTTAACATTTTGTGTCGCAGGGCTTCTCGCCGGGCGGCATTGATAGCGTTCATCGCGCTATGTCTGGCTGGCACCAGTGTTCTGAACTGGCGTCAAGCTTCGGCAAAGCGTCGAGGGAACTCAGCTACGGCAAATCCTGTGTCTTCAAGTTTGGGGACAGTGGCTGGAAATGCTGGGGCGCTGATTTCGCTCGCCGGACGTGAATTTCCACAGAGCGATGGCGAGCAGGGAGCCGTCGTCGGTGAGTTCGAAGGTTCCTTCGATGCGAAGACGCGTAGCTTCTCCATCCAACCGAAGGGGAGTGCCGGCAAAAGCAATGGTTTGTTCTCACGCAGTGATCCGAGCGGAGAAGTGCCAGTAGGCAGCGGCTTTGGCTTTAACGTGGTCAGGAGCGATTTTGTCAACAATGCGGATAATCCGGCGACGATTACTGGTGAAATCGAGTTGACGAACAACACGAGTGCGGCACTCTACAACACTCGTATCGTCTTCACCTCGTTTAAGGTTAACGACACAAAGGCGGATGCAGGCAATCTGCCTGGCGCGAACGGGTTTGCATTCTTCAATGATGGTCAGGTTGCCAATGGGGGCAAGCTGAACGTCTCGCGCGCTTACGGCGACATTGCAGCGGGAGGCAAAGTCAGCCGGATTTGGACTTTCGCTGTTAATAACACGCCGCCGAAATTCTTCTTTACTTACAAGGTTATTGCTGATTTGGGCGTTGCTGCGGAAAGCGTGGCTCCGGCGGCGGTCCAGGTGAATGATTCGACAGGAACCAGCGTCACCATCAATGGGCGCGGTTTTACAGGCACTCCGACCGTTGAACTGGTCGGGGCTTCGACAGTAGCTCTGACTGGAGTGACGGCGACGGCCACCTCAATCAGTGCCACGGTTCCTGCCGGAACTGCGGCGGGTATTTATAGTGTCCGCGTGACGAATCCAAGTGGAACTCCAGGAGGCGCGGGTTCAAGCACTGTGACCGGCAGGTTGACGGTCACAGGTGCTCCCAGTGCGGCGAATACTTTGTCCGGAGCCATTTCTGGTGGTGCATTGACGGGAACCGGGCCGTTCCTGATTTCTGGAAATTCAACCATCAGCGCATCAACGCCGATCGGCGCGGGGGCGGTGATTTATGTTGCCACTGGAGCGACGATTGTTCTGGATGGTTCCGGCAACATTTCGGCGAATGGCGGTACTCCTGGTATCTCGAGTACGACTCCGGCGCAGATTGTGTTTACCGCACAGCGCGCTGCTGGTGCTGCGCTGCCGACGAATGGGGCTTGGGGCGGTATCAACGCCACTGCCGCTGCAACAAGCACAATGGTTTTGCGGAACGTCGTGGTCGAATATGCGGGCACAGCTTCCGGCGCGGCGATCAGCCTATCAGGTTCGGGACGCACATTGCGGTTCACTGACGGCATTATTCGGGGAAGCGGCGGGCCTGCGATTCTGGCCACGGGAACGGATGACAGCGTTGTCGGCTTCGCGCGCAATCGCGTTGAAAGCGTCGGCGCTTCAGCAAATGACCCCGCGATGATTCTGAGCGGAAATGCTTCGCTCGGCTTGTTCGATTTGGCGGGCAGTGGTGCCACCGTTGCAACGAGCGTTGGCGATGCTTCTTACTACTATTCTTCGGCCAACGATTTTCCAGCCAATCAGGCGATTCAGATCGGCGTTACCGACAACGCGGCTTCCAACGACTTCACTAAATCCGGTGTGTTGGTGGGGCAGGGCGCAACACCAATTCGCATTGCCGGCAACTGCGCGAATCCCGCGATTGTCGGTGCGACGGCGGCTAGTCCGGCGGAATTGGCCATAGGCCCGGCGGCGACTATTCAGCTTGCGGCGGATTTGAATTTACAGGCTGGCGATTACGCCACCAGCCGCGTTGGCTGCATTTCAGCCGATGGTTATGCCGGCGTTTACATCGGTCCCAAGACCGGTTCGGCGGCGGCGAACCAGTTGATTTCCTTCGACAAAGTTCCTTCCGGCGGCAATTTCGGCGCGATCTACTTTTCGCGCAATGCCATGGCCAACTGCGTTTTGAATTATGTCAGCGTGCAGAATGGCGGCTCGGCATCATCGGCTTGCAGCCTGGGGAATGGTGAAGTCATCGCCGAAGTCGTCGGCGTCAGAGTCACCAATTCACAGATCAACAACAGCGCGACGGGCGGAGTGCTGGCGGCGAATGGTGCCGTGATTGATACTCGCAATACGACTTCCAGCGGCAATGCCTTCGCGTTGATTGACACCATCGCGGGTGGCATCCTTGGCGATGGAAACGATGTGTTAAAGGTCAATATGGTTTCGCCGATAGCGATTGCCGTTGATCCGCAAGGACGTGGGATTTACATCGTTGATGCCACGAATGCCGGCAACCTGATTCGCTTTATCAATACCAGTCGCAATGCAGTTACCATCGGTGGGCAACGAATCCCCGCCGGGGTGGTTCGCACAGTTGTCGGCGGTGGATTGGATCCGGCGGACAACATTCCGGGACGCAATGCAGACGCCGGTAGCGTGACTGGCTTGGCGGTCGCCTCCGACGGCGGAACGATCTACTTCATTGATTCCGGCGGAGCGGTCGTTCGTGCCTACAATGCTTCCAATGCCGCGAAGTCAATTGGCGGACAAAACATTGGAGCAGGAAATGTCGGCACGCTGGCGAGTTCCGGCTTCGGTTCGGCGCTCAACGCGCTGGCCGTGCATCCGACATCGGGCGATGTCTACATTGGTGACGCAACGGCAGGCAACAACAAGATTTTCAAAGTCGCGGCGGCTGGCGGCACGCCCACGACCGTGGCCGGAAGCGGCGCTGTGTCGAAAGCGGAAGATCCTTTCTCTCCTGGCGCGGCGACTTCCGTGGCGCTGTTGCAACCGCGCGCCATCACCTTCGATCCGCAAGGCAATTTGTACATTGCCGACACCGGACATGGGCGCATCGTTCGCGTGGATGGAGGCGGCAATGCCACTCTGGTGGCGCAATTTCCGCCGAAGAAAGATGACAGCGGTGTCCCGTACAAGAACAATCCCTTTTCAACCGGTCTGGCGTTCTTCGGCGGCAAGCTTTATGTCGCCAACGGCAACACGCAGGACATCATTCGAATTGATTCCCTCGCGGAGTTGACCAGAATAGCGGGCGTCTTCGACGATGCGGTTGGAGCAGGAACCGCCTGCGATTACCAACCGGGAGATGTTTGCGGAGATGGCGGGCCTGCCAATGCGGCTGGACTTAACCTGATTGGCAGTACTGGTACGCCTCCGTTGGCGGGGCTGGCTGCCAACAGCAACGGACTCTTCTTCCTGGATCAGGGCGGCGTTAGCCGTGGACGCGTACGGTTCATCAATCTCAGCGCCAATGACGTTGAAGTTGCCGGAACCGTTGTCGCGGCTGGCAACGTCAACACGATTGCGGGAAGTGGCCTGACTCCGCCGTTCGACAGCGGATTGGCCACCAGCGCGGCCTTCAACACGCCGAGCGGTGTTGGCGCGGATGCCAAAGGCAACTTGTGGATTACCGACACACTGGTCAGCCGGTTGCGTTTTGTCAACCGGGGAACCACACCGGTGACGCTCTTTGCCGGAACTGCGGCCGAACAAACTGTTATGCCGGGCGGAATTATCACGGTCAACAAAGATGTCGGTTCCGGTAATACGGATGGCGTACCGGTGAATCAGGCTGGATTTGACACCCCACAAGGGATTGCCATCACGGCTCAGGGCGTCTTTATCGCCGATGCCAAAAAAGGCGGTTCGATTGGCTCGCCGAATAACAGACGTACCGGATTGGTGCGGTTTGTCAATACAAGCAGCCAGGCCGTTGAGTTCTACAGCGGCGGAGCATCCAAGATTTCGGTACCGGCGGGCAATATCGCCACCGTTGTCGGTGGCAGCACCGACCCGTCCAATGTGGGCGACGGCGCGAATCCGTTGGGAGCTAGATTGATTGGTGTGACCGACGTGGCGATTCACCCGACCAGTGGGGATATTTATATTGCCGATGCCGGAAACTATGGCGCGACCGCGAGTACGCCCGCGCCGCGTATTCGTCGCGTGAATCGTTCGACCGGTGCAGTCTCCACTATTCTGACCGGCGGCGCGAACGATGCTTATGTCGGCTTGTCGTTCGATTCGCAAGGGCGGCTGTTGGTCGCCAATGCAGGACGCAAAGCCAGCGCCACGGCGCTCGGTACCAGTGCTATTCTGCGTGAGAAGTCTTCCGGTTTGTGCGCCACCACGCCGGCCGGATGCTTCGATACGATTCTTAGTGGTAACCCGCTGAAGAATCCGCGCGATGTTGCCGAAGGCCGCGATGGAGCGCTTTATGTTATGAATGCTGGCCCGTCGGAATTCGGAAAAGGCGATCACAAGATTTTACGGATCGTCATCAGTGGTGCAACCGGCACGGCCACAGTCTTTGCCGGCAGCGACGAAGGCTACAGCGGAGATGGCGGATCGGCTGCGAACGCGCAGTTCCGCTTGGCGGCGGATGATTTCAACGTCGCCACCGTGGGCACCGCCGTCAACGTCAGGGCGAACATGACGATCATCGTCACACCGAACGGTGAAATCATTTTCACCGACAGTAAAAACAACGCGATCCGCCGAATTCGCTAAGCGGAAATCCGAGAACGCGGGCTTCTTCCAGCCCGCGTTCCTCGCAAGCAATAATTGCCAAAAATCTCGGAGGCAGTGATTTTTATGAAGGTATCAAAAAGGATTATGGCTCGCGCCGCTAGCGGAATCGCAGTCCTGTTTTTTGCCCTTGCCATGTCTGTTATGGCGTTGGCGCAGGAAGCCGGAAACAATGAGAATTACGCGATTTTCGTTTCGCAGCGCAATGGAGCCGCGGAACTCTATGTACTCGATCTGAACACACGACAGGTGAGCCAACTCACCAACACCGGACGTGGGCATCTGACGCCCGCCGTCTCCAACACTCGAAACCTGGTTTTTTCCTCGCGCGAAGGCAGCAATTACGAACTGTTTAGCGCCAATCTTGGATCGGCGCTGCGCACTCGTCGCCCGACAATCACGAGTTTGAATCGTCTGACCGTCAATTTCAGCGATGAAACCGGAATCAGCGTCACACAGGATGGGATGTCCATTGCCTTTGTTTCCGGCAACGGAATCGAAGTGATGACGACCATCGGTGCTGGACGCCAGATCGTTATTCCGGCCAATGAGCAATTCGTTGATTTCGCTCCGGCGATTTCACCGGATGGCGCGCGCATCGCTTTCGTTTCGGATCGCGGCGGTGCTTATGACCTGTGGGTCGTCACCAGAGCCGGCGGCGAAGTTCGTCAACTGACGCGCGGAGCTAAAGTCACCGGCGGCGTGAAGTGGAGCAGCGACGGAAAACAAATCGTTTTCAATACGTCGTCCACCGATTCGGAATCCAACGGCATTGCGCTGGCGGATGCTGTCAGCGGTGGTTTTCGTGTGCTGACCAGCAACGGCGATTTCAACGGCGCGCTTTCGGCGCGTGGCGACCGCATGTTGTTCACTTCGACGCGCGATGGCGACGCGGAACTCTACATGCTGACGCTGGGCACGGGGACGGTTGAACGCCTGACCTTCAGTGCCGGTGTTGACGATGGCGCGGTCTTCCTGGCTGAACCGACTCGTCAGAGCAGACCAACGCGGTAACGCCTCATCAGACGGCTCATTAAGTTTTGAGCCAGTTTTGGAAAGGACGCAAGGAAAATTCCCATGCAGATGCAGACCAAAAAAATAGTCACCAAAGAGCAGGCGTCATTCACCGAACTGCTCGATAATCAAGAAGGAATCATTCTCGATCTTGAGAACCTTCATTATTACACTCTCAATGCGGCAGCGGTTTTCCTGTGGAAGCAGATGCGTTCCGGGTCGGCCAACACGGCTGAAACCCTGAGCGCGGCGTTGACCGAAGCCTTCGGCATCAACGCTGACCTGGCGGAGTTGGATACCCGCGCCTTCCTCGACGAACTCGAAGGCAACGCTCTGGTGTTTTACTCGGATTTCGGTGTCACCGTCGCCAACAAAGCTTTGGCGGGCAGCAACGGCGAACTCCCCGCCTACGATCCGCCGCAACTCAAACTCTCCAATTCACTGACGCAAGTCACGCTGTCCGGTTCTTCAACTGTTGCGACAGCGGCGATCTCCGTCGGCTAACTCAATTGCGGATTGCGGATTGCGGATTACGGCGTTAATGCTGTGCATCCGCAATTCGCATTTGCGATTCGCTATTTCCAAATGTCTGCCGTCACGCTGGCGATTTGCGGGAATCGGATTTTGATCCAGGCTCGCGCGCCGCGCCTGATCCGTCTTTTCGCTGACTACTTCCATTACTACGACCCGCAAATCCTGACCACCACCGAAACTGCCGCTGTTTCGGCGGAAGCTAATTCTTCGCTAAAAATCGAACTCAACTTTCGTCGCGAATTGCCGCCGCGCGCAATCTTGATTCCTGCCGCCGCCAAACTATTTTCCCAAACCGGAGTGGTTTCCCTGTGGCGGGAAGCTGATTCACCCGTCGGAGAAAGGTTTTATTTCGATCTGGGCGTGGCTGCGTTTCGCGTGGATGTCGAAACCGGGCGGGCCGTCGGTTTAGTCACGCCGCAATCGCTGGAATATCCACACATTCTGGCTAACACCTACGCGCTGTTTGCGCTGTTGTTGCTGCTACGTTCGCGAAAAGCCTATCACTTGCACGCGGCGGCCATCGTTTCGCCGCGCGATGAATTGTGGCTGATTTGCGGCGCACAGCGCGCAGGCAAGACCACGCTGACCACCGCGTTGGGACTGGCTGGTTGGCGACCAGTGTCGGACGATTCCTTGCTGGTCGGCATGGACGAAACATCAGCCTGGCTGACGCCGCTACGAAAGTACTTTCACCTCGGCGACGAATTGCTGCGCCGCTGGCCGGAACTCGACGGCATCGCGCGCCATCATCAATACCTGGATCGAACCTGCACGGGCGGGCTGGAATTTTTCAACACCCGGAAGCTGGCCGAAACAGAGTTTCGCCGGATTGACCACATCGTTTTGCCGCACATCGTCAATGAATCTGTCAGCCGCGTTGAACCGCTCTCTAAAAGCGACGCTTTGTTGCGTCTGGCCGAGCAAAGCATGTTTTTCCAGCTCTGGCGGGAACACACCGCCGAACAGTGGCGAGCGTTGAATGATTTGACGGCCTACACCTCAAGCCATCGCCTATTTTCCGCTCAGGACATTCTGACTGATCCGCACTGCGCCGGGCGCATTCTGTCGGAAGCGACCAAATGGGAGTGATGGAAGTGATCGGAGCGATGGGCATCTTGCTTCCCAGGTCTCCTATCCCTCCGATCACTCCCATAACACCATGGAGAGGTTCTTGTTTTGGCACCCTAAAACAAGAACCGCAATGCGAACTGCACTTCGCGTTCGCCGCCGCCGGCCACGCCGCTAGCGGCGATGGTGCTGGTGATCGAACCGAAGGACGCGGGCGTGCTGAAGTTGCCCGCCGGTTGATTGAAGTGCGGCGTATTGGTCAGGTTGTAAAACTCCGTGCGGAATTCAATGCGCTTGGTTTCGCTGATGGCGAAGCTCTTGAACACCGAGAAGTCGTAATTGACCAGTTCCGGGCCGCGAATGGTGTTGCGTCCCGCCGTGCCGTAACGCGCAGGGGTGGCCGGCGGCGCGGCAAAGGCCGTCACGTCGAACCATTGCGTGCCGGGGCCGACCGCGCCGAGCGTTGTCGGGTAACGCAATTGATCCGGGCGTTGCGCGTTGCTGGGGCCGCCGTTCAGTTGCGCATTGCTCATCGTCACGCTGAACGGGCGTCCGCTGAATGCCTGGAAGATTCCATTCAACTGCCAACCGCCCAGCACACCCGCCGTCACTCCTTTGTTCAAAAATTTCTGGCCGCGACCGAAAGGCAGTTCAATCGTGTGGCTGAGCGTGAAGCCGTGTTTGCGGTCGAAATCGGAAACGGCTTTATTCAATTCCAGAATCAGCGGATTTCCCAGGCCGCCGTTGTTGCTGGTGAAATCAATCGAACGCGACCAGGTGTAAGCCGCCGTGAACGCTACGTTTTTGGAAAAGCGTTTTTCGACCGAAGTTTGCAGCGCGTTGTACCAGGAATCCACGCCGTAAGCGCGCAAAGTCGTGGTGGCCGTGCGCCCGAACCTTTGATTCAGCGGCACGCCGGCCAGTCCCGTTCCCGGCTGCGACACCATCAATTGGCGGTTGTAAGGTTGGTTGTAACCGCGATTGCCGACATAGCTGATTTCGACGCTCAAATCCTGCAACACTTCGCGTTGCGCCGTCAGGTTGTAGCTCAACACCGTTGGCATGTTGTTTTCAAACGGAATGGCGAACAGGCCGATGTTCGGCGCGGGATTGATGATGCCGTTCGATGGAATTGGCACCGGCGTGAAGGCAGGGATGTTGGCAATCGAACCCGCCGCGCGGAAATCTCCGCCCGCGCCGATTTGTTGATCGGCGATGACCGGGAAGCTGGTGGAAAGCGTCCCGCCCGTGAAGCCGAAGCGCGCCGTGAAATAGCTGATGCCGAATCCGCCGCGCAACACGTTGCGGTCTTTGTCGCCGAAGCGATACGCAAAACCCACGCGCGGAGCCAGATTGTTCCAGTCGGTTTTGACTCCGGCGGACAAACCGACTTCGCCCACGCCCGCAACCAGCAGATTGTTGGTTTCAGGATCGTAATTGCCCTGACCGCCCGCCAGCCGCGAAGTGATCGGCGTGTAAATTTCGTAGCGCAAACCCAGATTCAACGTCAGTTTGCGATTGACCTGCCAGGTGTCCTGCCCGAAGAAAAACAGATTGGTCGAACGATTGGTCGGCGTGGTGGTAAAAATCGCCCGCCCGATTACATCCGGCTGACCAATCAGGAAGCTGGCAAAGGCGTTGGCAAAGGTGTTCTGTTGTGTCGGGCCGCCCTGCAACAGCGTCACGCCCGGCGCGAAGGCGAAGCGTCCGCGCGGGCCGAAACTGGATGTGCCTTGAATCTGCAAACGATCCAGCCGCTGACGGCGTATATCCGCGCCCCATTTGAAGGTGTGGCTGCCCGAAACCTTCGTCCAGTTGTTGATCCAGTTGAAAATGTTGTCGGCGTTGATCGTGGGCATGTTGGTGGACATGCCGATTTGCGGAAAGCCTTCGATGGCGATGATCGCCAGACCTTTGTGTGCCGGGCCGGCTTCGTTCGAGCCTGTGATGCCAACGTCTTTGGAAACGTCGCGGCTGCTGCCGGGGCCGCGCGCGTCAATGAAATACCGCGTGAAGCCGAAGCGCGCCTCGGTCGTCAGCGTCGCGCTGAACGCCCGCGTCAGGTTCAGCGTCACCACCTGATTGCGACCTTTGCCGGATTCGAGCGAATTGGCGTCGCCGGTCGCGGTCGGACCTGCCGCGTCGCCGAACAAACCCGGATCGGCCATGCGCGATTGGAAGTAGTTGTACTTCGCGAAAAAGTTCGTTTTGTCGCTGAACTGATGATCCACGCGCACGTCGAACGAATGCGTGTCAAGTTGGAAGGGAATCGAAGGCGCAAGGTAGTTGTTGTTCACGCCCGGCAGGTTCGGCAGCGGGATGAACTTCAAAATGTTCAGCGCCACGGGGCTGATTCGATTGGCCGGAATCTTGTTGCCCGCAAAAGGCGTGCGCGCGGTCGGTGCCACCGGATTGTTCAAATCGCCCGGATCGTAAATCAACGTCCCGGCGGGCAAGGCGCTGAAATCGCCGTCGCGGAAGGCTTGCGTCGGCACGGTTTGAATCGCCGAAACGCGCCCGATGCGCTGGTATTGGCCCTGATAGTCGCCGAAAAAGAAAGTGCGGTTTTTGATGACGGGGCCGCCAATCGTGCCGCCGAACTGATTCCGAATCGCATTCGGCACTTTCAGTTTGCCGTCGCTGTTGCGGTCGCCTGTCAGTTGGAAGTAGTTGCGGGCTTTGAAGGCGCTGTTGTTGTGGAACTCGAACAAGCTGCCGTGAAGTTGATTCGTGCCCGGTCGCGTCGTTACGTTGACGACCGCGCCGACCGCGCGCCCAAACTCGGCGTCGTAATTTGAAGTCGAAACACTGAACTGTTGAATGGCTTCGGCGGGCGGAATCTGCACCACCAAACCCAGCAGCGGTTCGTTGTTGTCCACGCCGTCAATCTGGAAGTTGTTGGCCGAATTATTCTGGCCGTTGACCTGCAAAAACTGCGTGCCCTGCGGATTGTCGAAAATGCCGACTTGCGAATTCGACGGCTGCACGCCGGGAACCAGCGTCAACAGGCTTTGAAAGTTGCGCCCATTGAGCGGCAATTCCTGAATCTTGCGCGCCTCGAAGGATTGCGTCAGTTCGGCGCTTTCGGTTTGCAGCAGCGGTGAAGCCGAGGTGATTTCAGCAACTTCGGTTATCTGACCGACTTCGAGCGCGAGATTGACGCGGGCTGTTTGCCCGGTCGCCAGCCGAATGTCGCTGGCCGACGTTTTCTTGAAGCCGGTTTTTTCGACTTCGATTTTGTAAGTGCCCGGTTGCAGGTAAGGCATTACGTACCCGCCTTCGCTGTTGGTGACGGCGTTGCGGGCGATGCCGGTGTTGGTTTCGGTGATGGTGATTTTGGCTCCGGCGACGGCGGCTCCGCCGGCATCAGTGATGTTGCCGACGAGGGAACCGGTAACAGCCTGGCCGAAAGCGCCGGAGGAACTGATTACCAACAGCGCCAAAGCTGTAAAGACGTAGCGTAGATTGCTTTTCATAACGTGTCTCCTTCGGGTTAGTGGACGCGGTTTTGTATTCGTGTGAATCGAGGCTTTTCACCACAGCAAAGCTAAGCCGATGTCTTTCGATTATTGCGCGCTCTTTTTCAGGCTGATGATGTTGGCAAACAGGCGATACCCGCCCTGCACGCCTGCCGGCAACTGGCGGTAAAACGCATAGGCCGCATAAACGAATGTGCCTTTGCCATGTTGCGCGTACATCAAGCCGCCTTTTTGAGGGGCTTGCTGGCGGTCGTTGCATTCCAGCAGCGGCTTGTAGCGGTTATCCCAGGTGCTCATCCATTTCGAGCCGCGTTCTTCCACCCAGCCGTCGAAATCGGCCAGCGTGATTTTGTTCGGGCCGTTAAAGATCGGATTCGTCGGATCGAGGATCGTCACTTTGGAATCTTCTTCGGAAACTTCTTCGGCGCGCGCGCCCAGCTTGTAGGGAAAAGGCCCGTAAGGCGCGGCGTCGAACTCCTGTGTTTGGTATTGGTAAACCAGATTGCCGCCGCGTTCGCAGTAATCGAGCAGGCGTTTGCTGTAAGCCTTCAAATCGTCGCGCACTGCTGTGGCGCGGATGCCGATGAGAATGGCGTCGAACTGATCCAGATTGCCGCCGGCCAGATCGCTTTCATTCAGCATCGTCACTTTGACGCCGATTTGTTCCAGCGCCTTCGGGATTTCATCGCCGACGCCCATCACATAACCGACGTTCAGGTTCGGTGCGACATTCACGCTGACGCCGCGCACGGCCATTGTCGCAGGCCGATACAAATGACGCGGTTCATTGTCGCGGTGCGCAATCACTTCGTAACCTTCTGTGTATTCGCGCCCGGCATAATCGGCAACGGCTTGGATTTTGAAATCCGCGTCGCCGGCGGTAACGCGCGGCACTGAGACTTTGAACGCGAAGTTGCTGATTTCGCCTTCGTGCGTGAAATGGAAGTTTTGATCGGCGGGCGTTGCCGTCCAGCCTGTCGGCAGTTTCAAGCGGACTTTGCCTGTGGAGTCGCCCTTGACGTTGTTCAGCACATTGACCGTGACGTTGAACGAAGTTTGCGCGGCTCCGACCGGAACCACGCCGACGCGCGGCGATAAGCCAACGCCGATGGCCGGCGCGACGGTCAGCAAACGGCGTTGCTCTCCCCACGGACGATCAATGTAAACGGTCTGCGCGGGCTGCGTCAGATGAAAGCGCACGCCGCCGATTTCATAATTGAACCAACCCATCAAGTCCGGCGGCGCGAAAGGCAGATGCAGGTATTCCGGCTTGTTGATTTGATAAATGTGATCGCGCAGTTCGCTGGCGCGCGACCAGTAAGGGCGGCTGTATTCGGCATTGTCCGGCACTTTGATGTCGAACTGCGTTTTCAGCGTCGAGTTGTTGACGGGCAGGCCGCCGCTGGGCGTTTTGGCTTTGATTTCCCAATTGCCGCGCGGAGCGATGATGGCTTCGCCGCGATTCATTTGCACTGGGCTGCGATTGACGACGCTCATCGTCAGCGAAAACTCTTGGCCGGGAATCGCCACAGTGAAAGTTTCGCGCGGCTGACCGAATCCACCGCCTGGGCCTTCGGCTCTGGCGGGAGGATCAACCAGCACTTCCATCACCAAGCCCAGCGCTTTGTTCATCGCATCGTTGAATTCGCTTTCTTTGTTGCCGAGCAGGAACAGCAGATGATCTTTGTCGCCGCCTTGCACGGATGCGGCTTTGACCTTTTGAATCAAGGCCGTCGTCGCATTTTTGCCTGAAGCCAAATCGTTGGCGGAGAGCCACGGTTGTCGAGCATCGAATTTTTTGATCGCGGCTTCAACGCTGTTGTTGATGGCGGCGAGTTCGGCGCTGATGTTTAGCGAACCGGCGAGTTTGGCCAAGCCCGGAATAGTTGTGTCCAGGCCTTCAAAAATGCTTTCTTCGGTTTCTTTTTTCCCGACCAGGCTTTCTTCCAGAAGCCAGGACGAGAGGGACGAACCCGGCGCGGCCAGCGAACCACCGCCGTTTTGCGAACGTTGAAATCCCAAACCGTAACGCGAAATTTGGATGTATGAACGACCGAGCAGTGGATCATACGTGCCAACATCCACTTTGACCGTCACCGGGTCAGGCGCACCGCCTCCGCGTCCGCCGCCAAAACCGCCTACGCTGCGATAAAGTTTTTTGACCTGCCACGGGCGCAAGCCTTCTTTGAAATGTTCGGGGAACATATTCGGATCGGCGGCGGCCTTGAAGACTTCGGCGCTCATCAGGCCAGCGGTTTGGTGGTTGCCGTGGCCGTCGCGCGGTTTGCCGTGAAAGCGCGAAATGATGACATCCGGGCGGTAGAGCCGAACGGCGTGAACCACGTCTTTCAAAACCACGTCCTTGCCCCAGTGTTCGATGGTCTCGTCCATACGCTTGGAAAAGCCGAAATCCGTGACGCGCGTGAACATTTGATCCACGCCGTAATAGCGTCCTGCGGCCAGCAACTCTTCGGTGCGCAGAATGCCGAGCGCGTCATACAGTTCCGGCCCTACGACATTTGCACCGCCTTCGCCGCGATTGAGCGTCAGCAAACCGGTGCGAATACCCTCGTGTCGAGTCAGCCACGTCAACATCGCGCCGTCTTCGTCGTCCGGGTGCGCGGTGGTGTGCAGCACTGTCGCCGTCGAACGCAGTCGTAACAGCGCGCGCCAGGCGGCGGCTGCGCCTTTGTTTTCGGCAGGCTCCTGCATTTGCGCGCTGGTTGCCGGCAGCGAAATTAAATAGGTAAAGCACAAGAACAGCCCGAAGATTGCGGCTCTTTTCATCTTTCCTCCGAATTTTTGGTGATTCAATTTGATGGGCTGAACCGATTGGCGGCAACCGGTTCAGTCAAGCGTGCGCGCAGTATAGGTCGAAGGAAGAATGAAAGCGAGGTTTCCTGGGAATGCCTGGGAACGCCGATCTGGTACACGGCGTTCCCAGGGAATTTATTTGATTGTTACTTTCACAGTGTTGGCGGGGCGATTTTCGATTGTCAGCACCAGATCAACTTCGCCGCGACCGGCCAGCGAACGCGGCAGCGGGCCTAGGTTGACTTGATCCGCGCCGACGAAGCCCGGCCCTTCTCCGGCGTAAAGCAGCGGGACGTTGACGCCGCCGATTGTCGCGGTGGCTGCGGCTTGCGGGTCGCGTTTGCGGAAGCCGGAGCCATAAATCACCAGATAGACCTGATCGCTTTCCGGCCCCAGATCAAGCGGCACGGAAACGATGCTTCCGTTTTCAAAACGGGAAAGCGGTTCAAAGACGGGCGCGCCGCCGCCGGAAACTCGCAGCGCCACGCCGGCCACAGTGCCTTGTCCGGTGGCGTTGGCAGTGAACAAACCGGGCGCTAAACGCGGAACACTGACCGCTCCGATGCCCGCCACTGTGTTGCCGCTGCGAACAATGAGCAACGCCTGACCGGGTGCCGTGGCCGCCGGAACCAGGAAGTTGATTTGTCCGGGCGAAACGAAAAACAGTGGTGCCTGCCGGTCAATGCCCGCCGAATCGCGAACGGTCACGCTGGTTCCCAACAAGGTTGTCGGCAGCGGCAAACTGCCGGCCACTTCGACGCTCGTGGCCAGGTTTTCGCCAAACAGCGAAGCGATGGAATCCGGCGCAACACCGAAGCTTGAAAAAGAACTGGCCTGCACCGCCGATGCGGGTTTGCCGATGAAAAAAGCCAGTGTAGCGGACGTGCCGCCGCCGGGTTCAGGCGTGAAGACCATGACGTTGCCGATGCCGGCGGCGGCCGTGTCGGCGTTTGTCAGCGTGGTTGAAAGCGTGGTGCTGTTGACGAAGGTCGTCGGACGATTCGAGCCATTCCAGCGGATGACGGAATTGACGGAGAAGTTTCTGCCGGTCACCTGTAGTCCGACGTTCGTTACGCCGACATTCGCCACTGCCGGACTCAAGCTCAGCACGGCGGGCACGGCGTTGGTGGCCGTCACGCGGAAGTTGGCGGCCGTGGAGATGCCGCCGCCCGGTTCCGGGTTCAAGACAGTGACTGGCACGTCGCGCACCGTTTGCAAATCCGTGGCCGGGATTTGCGCCTGCAAGGTGGACGGGCCGAGGTAGGTTGTCGGTCGCGGCGAACTGTTCCAGTTGATTACGGAGTTTTGCACGAAGTCGCTGCCGTTGACCGTCAACGTGAAGGCAGTGCCGATGGCCGCCGTGTTTGGATTCAAGCTGACTGTGCCCGGTGCCGGGTTCAGACGGCTGACGGGAATCGTCAAAGTGTTGGATGTGCCGCCGCCCGGCGTGGGATTGAAAACATTGACCTGCGCCAGTTCCGTCACGCCGGCGTCGCTGAGGGGCAGCGCGGCCAGCAATTGCGTGTTGCTGATGAAGGTGGTTTGCCGATCCTGCCCTTTCCAGCGAACGACGGAAGACGGCGTGAAACCGGTGCCGTTGACGACCAGCGTCGTGGCGCGTCCCAGCAAGACGTAGCTCGGCGCGATTTTGGCGAGCGTCGGCACGGGGTGATTGCCGCTGATGGTGATGGTGCCGGTTTTCAGGCAGGTCGTCATTCCGGTGCCGACGCGGCGAATGCGATTGTTACCGGTATCGGCGAAGATCAATTCTCCGCCAGTGCCAAGAGCGATGTTGATGGTTTGCGGATGGGCCGGGCCGGGTGTGATGCCGCCGATGGTCAATGTCGGCGCGATGGTTGCGAGTTGTGCGCTGGTAGCCGGGCCGCCGTCGCCGTCAAACCCGAAAGAGGTTCCAGCCACTGTTTCCACAATGCCGCCAGGGCTGACGCGGAAGACTCTGAAACTGACTCTCTGCAAAGTCAGCAGCGAGCCGCCGGCGACGACGAAGGCGTTGCCGCTCGCGTCCGCCGTCACATCGCGCGCGAAGGCGACGTCGGAGTTAAGGTTCATCTTCTGGAAGCTGCCGCTGTCGGAAGCGGTTTCGCGCAGAATCTGGTTGTTTTTGTAATCCGCCACGTAAAGCCGCCCGCCCGGATCCATTCCCACGCCGGTGTAAAACGATTCCGGCAGGTTCAGCGTGGAGACATTGCCTGTCACGCCGTTGATTTTGCGGACGGAGCCATTGCCCACGTCCGCTATGTAAATGTGTTTGAGCGTCGGATGAACGACCACGTCGCTGGGCGCGAGGAACGTGGCGTTCAGCGCGAAGCCACCGTCG
>CAZRXE010000278.1:0-1593 GCA_964603695.1 uncultured Heliomicrobium sp. | reverse complement strand
GTGAAACAAAGTGCATTACTGACCAGCAGTGGATTCGTGGGCGTGTTGTTGCCTCTAGCCAAAGTAATGCTGCCTGTGCCTGGGTTGGCCAGGTCTGCGGCTGTCAACGTGATGCTGATTCTACCTAGCGATGGGTCAATGATTGATGTTGCCCGATTACTGCCGTTCCAACGTGCTACGTCCGTGGCGAGCACAAATACCGTGGCGTTGATTGTCAGTGTCAGACCGTTTGTGCCGGCCTGCGCCGAAGATTGGCTCAGACTTGAGATACCGTAGGTTTCAACGAGATTTGGCGTGACGGTAAAACAAAGTCCGTTCGACACACTGCCGCCGTTGCTGACCGTCACCGTCGGATTTCCCGTCAGGCTGACATCGCTTGCCGTGATCGTTGCGGAAAGCGAGGTTGCGCTGACGAACGTCGTGGCGCGGTTTTGGCCGTTCCATTGCACGACGGAATTTGTCGTGAAGCCGGAACCGGTGACTTGAATGGTGAAAGCTCCGCTGTTCACTTGTCGAGCGTGCGGCGTCATGCTGGAAAGTCGCGGCGTTGTCTGGGTGGGCGGCGGCGCGACCGGCAAGGCTGTAAAGCTGTATTCGCCGTTGGCATTGGTTTGCGTGGTGCGGACTTCGCCGGTGGAAGCGCGCAGCGTCATGGTTGCGCGAAAGCCCGTGTTGTTGGGATTGCTGACGCGACCGCTCAGATTGATGGTCGAAGCCGCGCCGGCATTGGCGGAAAAGGCTTGCGCCGGGCCGGGAACGCCGTTGGTGACGACGGTCAACAGCGAAAAGCCCGCCGGCGGATTGGCCAATGCCTGGGCGGTGAAGCCATTGTTCGACCATCCGCTCGCGCCGGGCGTCAGCGTGCGCGTTTGTCCGCTGTCGGCGTCTCGCAACTGCACGATTGGGAAATTGCCCGCCGAACTTTGCGAATTGCCGGACGAGCCTTCCGACGCGGATTGGAAGCGCACGCCGGTCAATGTAAAGACGCCGTTCGTCAGATTCACACGGCTAACGGACGGGCGCGTTTCCTCTGCGAAGCCCAAACCCAAATCGTAGCGTTCCGCCGTGTCCAGGAAATTGGTTGCCGGGCCGTCATGAGCAGACACGCCGCCAATCGCCAACACCTGGCCGCTCAGCAACAGCACCGCGCGAAATTTCGCGCGCGTGTCTGCCAAGCCAGCGGTTGCGCGCCAGGCATTGGTGGCCGGGTCAAAGAGTTCCGCCG
This sequence comes from uncultured Heliomicrobium sp., assembly GCA_964603695.1. Classification (GTDB taxonomy): domain Bacteria; phylum Acidobacteriota; class Blastocatellia; order RBC074; family RBC074; genus RBC074. The sequence continues at coordinate 368 of CAZRXE010000278.1, read as the reverse complement.
TGTCCAGATAGTCACCGTCATTGATTTCGATTCCGCGAATGCCGCCGATGACCAGCACTTTGCCGGTGGGTAATAAAACGGCGGAGTGCAGGGAACGTGGGCTGGTCATATTGTTGACCGGCGTCCAAAGGCCTGTGGCGGGATCGTAAAGCTCTGCGCTGTTTTGAGCCAGACCTTGAAACTGATCGAGCGCCAGATTGCCGGAGGCTCCGCCTGCCACTAACACTTTTCCGTTCGGCAACAACGTGGCGGTGTGGTTGTAGCGCGAAACAGACGGCGTTCCCGCGCCAACAGAACTCCAGGTTCCGGTGTTCGGATCATAGAGTTCCGCGCTTCTCAACGAGACGGTGGCGTTGCCGCCGCCGACG
>CAZRXE010000277.1:0-5437 GCA_964603695.1 uncultured Heliomicrobium sp. | reverse complement strand
GCCGGCGCGGCGTCGGCGTCGCTCGCGCTTGGAACGATCCCGACCTTTGCCGCCAAAAAACTGCCCATCGGCATTGAGCTGTATGCCGTGCGTGACGAATTGCAGAAAGACCTGATGGGCACGCTGCGCGCGGTGGCCAAGCTCGGTTACGAGGTGGTGGAGTTTTATGCGCCCTACACGCAATGGACGATCGATTACGCCAAAGACGTCCGCAAATTGATGGACGAACTGAAAATCCGTTGCCTTTCAACGCACAACAGCGCCAATGTCTTCACGCCGGAAAACCTGACCAAAGCCATCGAACTGAATCAAATTATCGGCTCGAAAACGCTGGTGATGGCCAGCGCCGGGCGCGTCGAAGGCGGTTTAGACGGTTGGAAAGGCGTGGCCGCCAAACTGACCGCCGCGCAGGAGAAATTGAAACCGCTGGGCATGCGCGCCGGATTCCACAATCATCAACTGGAATTCAAACCGATAGATGGCAAGCGTCCGATGGACATTCTGGCCGCGAATACGCCGAAAGACGTGACTTTGCAATTGGACGTGGGCACCTGCGTCGAAGCCGGGCAGGATTGCATTGCATGGATCAAGGCCAATCCCGGTCGAATTCGCTCGCTGCACCTGAAAGACTGGACGGGCGCGGACAACAAACCGGACAAAGGCTACCGCGTGTTGTTCGGCGAAGGCGACGCGCCGTGGAAGGACATTTTCAAAGCGGCAGAAGCCAAAGGCGGCGCGGAATATTACCTGATGGAACAGGAAGGCAGTCGCTTCGGTTCGCTGGAAACGGCAGAAAAGTGCCTGGCGACTTACAAGAAAATGCGCGCTTAAGTACTTTTCAGAAGGAGCATCCGTGTCGCTCAAAATTTACAGCATCATTGCCTCACTGCTTTGCGCGTTGAGTTTTGGGGTTTACAGCCAAACGCAAAACGCGCCGCGTTCGGAAGTCGCCGGCATTCCGGTCAATTACGACGAAGCCAAAGTCGCCGCGTATAGCCTGCCAGATGTTTTGACACTGGCCGACGGCAAACCCGTGCGCGATGCCAAAACGTGGAATCAAAAACGGCGACCTGAGATCGTTCGCTTGTTTGAAGAAAATCAATACGGCCGCAGTCCTGGCAAACCCGCCGGAATGAACTTTGACGTTTTCGACAAAGGCACGCCGGCTTTCGACGGCAAGGCGATTCGGCGGCAGGTGACGATTTATTTTTCGCCTAACAAAACCGGGCCGAAAATGGATTTGTTGGTTTATCTGCCGGCCAATGCGGCCAAGCCCGTGCCCTTGCTGCTCAACCTGAGTTTCACAGCCAATTCCAATGCGGTGAATGATCCGGGCATCAAGCCCGGCGAAATCTGGAATCGCGACAAAAAGCGCGTGCCCGCGCCGAAAGACAATCGCTTCGGCAGTTTGAAAGTGTTGCCGTTTTTGGAAGCGGGCTTCGGCGTGGCGACCTTTTATTACGGAGATGTTGACCCGGATTTTCTCGGCGGCGTTCCTTACGGCGTTCGCGCGATGTACCTGAAACCGGGCCAAACCGAACCCGCGCCGAACGAATGGGGCGCGATTGCGGCTTGGGCCTGGGGCGCGAGCCGCGCTCTGGATTATCTGGAAACGGACAAAAACGTGGACGCCAGGCGAGTAGCCGTGACGGGCGTTTCCCGGCTGGGCAAAACAGTGATGTGGGCGGGCGCGCACGATCCGCGCTTTGCGATGGTCGTCGCCAGTTGTTCGGGCGAAGGTGGCGCGGCACTCAGTCGGCGCAATTACGGCGAAACTATCAAACATCTGACCGAAGCCACGCGCTATCCTTATCAGTTCGCCGCGAACTATGCGAAGTACGGTGACCGTGTGAATGAATTCCCGGTTGATGCGCACATGCTGGTTTCGCTGATTGCGCCGCGCCCAGTGTTGTTGCAAACCGGCGATACGGATGTCTGGTCTGATCCGAAAGGCGAGTTTCTGGCGGCGGTGGCGGCGGAACCTGTGTTCAAACTGCTTGGCAAACAGGCTCTGGGCACTACGCAAATGCCTGCTGCCGGGGAAACCATCTTTCACACGCTGGGTTACGTGATGCACAAAGGCGGTCACGGAACCATTCCGTCGGACTGGGATTTGTTTTTGAAGTTCATGCAGATGCATCTGCAATAACCGGCTCAACACCCTGGATCGCAGACCATCAGAAACACGCGAATGCCGACTGCTGCACCTGTCAAACAACGCATCAATGCCGTAGACCTGTTGCGCGGCATTGTCATGGTCATCATGTTGCTGGATCACACGCGCGAATTTGTTCACCGCGACGTGCTGAATTTTGATCCTTCCGATCTGAGCAAGACCAACACCCTGCTGTTTTTTACCCGTTGGGTGACACATTTTTGCGCGCCTGTTTTCGTCTTTCTGGCCGGAACGGGCGCGTTTTTGCAAGGTGCGCGTGGCAGGAGCAAGGCGGATTTATCCCGCTTTCTGGTCACACGCGGATTGTGGCTGATTCTGCTGGAACTGACGCTGATTCGCGTGATTGTCTGGTTCAACGTGGATTACCACTTTGCGCTGATGCTGCAGGTGATCTGGGCCATCGGCGTTTCGATGATTTTGCTGGCGGGGTTGCTGCATCTTCCGTTGCGAGCGGTTGCTATTCTCAGCATCGGCATGATTGTGCTGCACAATCTGCTGGATTTGTTTCGTGTCCGTCCGCCCGCGCCCGGCACGGCTGGGCCGGGATTGGGTGGCATGGTCTGGATGATTCTGCATCAACCTGGGATCGTCTTTTTCACGCCGACAATTCACGGCCTGGTGCTTTATCCGCTGATTCCCTGGATCGGCGTGCTGGCCGCTGGATACTGTTTCGGCGCGGTTTATCAATGGGAGCCGGAACGGCGGCGACGATTTTTACTGAAGCTCGGCGGCGGAATGCTGATCGGGTTTGTCGTGTTGCGGGCAATTAATGTGTACGGCGATCCTGGTCGTTGGAGTGTGCAGAAAAACGCAGGGTTCACAGTGCTGTCTTTTCTGAATGTCTCAAAGTATCCACCTTCTCTTTTGTTTTTATTATTGACCCTGGGTTTGCCTGTTCTGGTTTTACCCTGGCTTGAGCGCGTGGAGCAGGGCTGGTTGTCGCGTGTTTTTGTCACTTTTGGCCGTGTGCCGTTGTTGTTTTACGTCGGGCAATGGATTGCGGCGCATGTGCTGGCAATTACGGCAGGCATTTTGGCCGGACAACCTATTGGCTGGCTGTTTTCGGGCTTGCTGGAACAACCGAGACCAAATCCAGGCAATCTGGGATTTTCGCTGTGGGTGGTTTATCTATGCTGGTTTTCAGGCTTGTTGCTGCTGTACCCCGTCTGCCGCTGGTTTGCGGAGGTAAAACGCCGCCGCAGGGATTGGTGGCTCAGTTACCTGTGAGCTTCCGAAATAAAGCACTCTACGGAAGCACACGCACAAAGCACGAAGAATGAGGAACTCTCCAATGAAAAAAATGGCACTCTGTTTGACCAGTTGGATTATCACTGGAGCAACAGTTCTAGCTTTCGCACAAACGCCGCCGCCCGCCCAGGCTGATGGTTTGGTTTCACCTGAAGTCCAGGCCGACGGCAGCATCACGTTTCGCATTCGCGCGCCGAAAGCCGCCGAGGTCACGCTCTTCGGAGATTGGATGCCGCCCGGCTCAACGCACACTATGACTAAAGGTGCGGACGGCATTTGGAGCGCGACGCTTAGCGGCATTGAGCCGACGATTCATCTGTATTCATTCACCGTGGACGGCGTGACGATGGCCGATCCGGTCAATCCGCGCATCAAGTTACGGCAACGTACTTCGGCCAGTCTGGTTGAAATTCCCAGTAAGGGCGCACCGTGGGAAATGCGAAATGTGCCGCACGGCAGCGTGGAAGCGAATTGGCTGAGAACGCCCGTCATTAACGGCGAAACGCGGCAGGTGTTTGTTTACACGCCGCCCGGTTATGAAAAGAATCCGCGACAGCGTTATCCCGTTTTGTATTTGCTGCACGGCAGCGGCGACACCGCCGAAAGCTGGACACAGGTGGGCGCAACAAATTTGATTTTGGACAATTTGATTGCCGAGAAAAAAGTCGTGCCGATGATTGTCGTGATGCCGCTCGGTCATGCCGTGCCATTCGGTTCGCCGCGCGAAATTCAGGCGAAGAACGTGCCGCTGATGGAAGAGTTCATGCTCAAAGACTTGATGCCGTGGGCTGAATCGAAATACCGCATCGCAGCCGGACGGCAAAACCGCGCGCTGGCAGGGCTTTCAATGGGCGGCGGACAGACCTTTGCGATTGGCTTCGGGCATTTGGATTTGTTCAGCGCGTTGGGCGTGTTTAGCTCTGCGCCAAGACAGGACTTCGCCGAAAAATTCAAAACCTTGTTGGCCGACGCCAAAGGCACAAATGCAAAATTGAATGTGTTCTGGTACGGAACCGGCGACAAAGACCCTGTGTTTCCGCGCGCCAAAGACGCCACGGAAATGTTCAACAAACATCAAATCAAACACACTTTCCGCATTTACGAAGGCGGTCTGCACACGTGGCCAATCTGGCGGCGCTGCCTGAGCGAATTTGCTCCGCTGCTGTTTCATCAAAGGTAAAAACTTATGAAAACCAAAATCCCGTTTTTTCTCTGCGTTCTCCTGCTGACGGCATCTGCGTTGGCGCAAACCTCAACTTCGCAAACGCCCGCGCAGCAGCCGCCTCGCCCTGCTCCGCAACCGCCACCGATGCCGCCGGGGCCAAATCCGAATTCGCAATATCGGCTGGGGCCGGATTCGCTGCCGCAGGAAGGCGTGCCGAAAGGCGAAATTCGTGGGCCTTTCACGCTGCCCAGCACCAGCGGCGCTTATCCCGGCACGCAGCACACTTACTGGGTCTACGTTCCGGCGCAATACGACAAATCGGAACCGGCGGCCTTGATGGTTTTTCAGGACGGCCACGCTTTCATGAATCCCGAAGGCGACATCCGCGCGCAGAACGTGATGGACAATCTGATTTATCGCCGAGAGATTCCGGTGATGATCGCCGTCTTCATCAATCCTGGCCGCACGCCGGAACAACCCGAACCGAACGCGCAGGAATGGGGCGACCGCACTGTCAACCGTCCAACGGAATACAATTCGCTGGATGACCGCTACGCGCGCGTCATTACTGAAGAACTGCTGCCGGCGCTGAACAAGGAATACAACATTTCCAAAGACCCGGAGATGCGCGGCATCGGCGGATCGAGTTCCGGCGCGATTGCCGCCTTCACCGTTGCCTGGGAACGCCCGAACCATTTCCGCAAAGTGCTGAGCAACGTCGGCAGCTTTGTGAATTTGCGCGGCGGTCACGTCTATCCAGACAAAGTTCTGGCGAGCGAAAAGAGGCCGATTCGCGTGTATCTCTGCGACGGCCGTAATGACAATCGCGGCTTGCGAGCCACCGGCGA
>CAZRXE010000276.1:0-4227 GCA_964603695.1 uncultured Heliomicrobium sp. | reverse complement strand
TGGTCGGCGCGGGATTGATGATGCAGAGCTTCCTGAAGCTGCAAAACCTCGACACCGGTTTTGGAACAGACAATCTGCTCGTGCTGCGCGTGACGAATTATCGCGACGGCAAGCGCGCGGAAAGATCGGCGGCGCTCTCCGCCTTTCACGAGCGCGTGCTGGAACGGATGCGGCAACTGCCGGGCGTACTGTCCGCCGGAGCGACCAACAGCCTGCCGTATGCCAGCCTCGATGCCGAGCGCAACAAAGCCAATCTTCAGGTCAAAGGCCGGACGAATGAGGAATTGAAAATTGCCGCCACGCTGGCCGGAGCCGACATCAGCGCCGGTTATCTGGAAGCCTTGCGCGTGCCGCTCAAGCGCGGGCGGATGCTGGACGCGCGCGACACAACGGACGCGCCGATGGTCGTGCTCCTCAGCGAACGCGCGGCGCAAACGCTCTTCCCCGACCGCGACCCCATCGGGCAGGAAGTTTTCTGGGGCGCGGGCGCTCCAGATGCCGAGAATCCGTATTGCACGGTGGTCGGCGTAGTCGGCAACATCAAGCATCAGGCCATCGAAGCCACCAATGCGCTGGAGCTTTACTATCCTTACACGCAATATCCGGTGACCAATGTGTACTACGTCATTCATACCCAGGGCGACCCCGGTCAAATCATCGCTGCCGCACGCCAGGTGATTCACGACACCGACCGCAACGCGGCCATCGTCTTCACGAAAACGATGGAGCAATTGATCGGCGAAACGCTGTGGCAGCGGCGCTTGTGGGGCGTGATGTTCGCCGCTTTCGCTCTGCTGGCGCTCGTGTTGGCGGCAGTGGGGATTTACGGCGTGTTGTCCTACGCGGTCACGCAGCGCACACGCGAAATCGGCGTGCGCATTGCCCTCGGCGCAACTGTCGGCGAAGTCCTGAAACTGGTCGTGACGCAGGGAATGAAACTTGTCGGAGCCGGTGTAATAGTCGGTTTGTTGGCGGCCTTCGCCTTGACGCGGCTGATGTCGAATCTGTTGTTCGGCGTGACGGCGACCGATCCGCTGACGTTTGCAGGTGTCGCGTTGTTATTGGCGTTGGTGGCGCTGGTTGCCTGTCTCATTCCAGCCCGGCGGGCGGCGAAAGTTGATCCGATGGTTGCGTTAAGAGCGGAATGATCGCCCTTGCGTGGTCTACCTGGCGTCTTCCCCGCCAACTCACACTGAACCATCGCTGGGGATTATGAAGGCATCACAAAAATACACCTTGCTGGGCAGTCTTTGGTTCACGCAGATGGTACCGATGGGCTTTTTCCTTACTGCCGTGCCGACCATTCTGCGGCAGCAGGGCAGTTCGCTGGAGGAAATCGGGCTGGTTGGTTTGGTCGCCTTGCCGTGGGCGCTGAAGTTTTTGTGGGCTCCGGTGGTGGACTTGTATGGCTCGCAACGCATCGGGCATTACCGTTCGTGGATTTTGCCGCTGCAATCGTTGCTGGTCGTGGCGCTGGGGTTGACGGCGCAATTTGATTTGCGCACGAACTTCCGGGCGTTCCTGGTCTTGTGCTGCGTGATTTGTTTTGTTTCGGCGACGCAGGATATTGCGACGGATGCGCTGGCGGTCAATTTGCTTGCGCCTGCGGAGCGCGGCTGGGCGAACGGATTGCAAACGGCAGCGAACTTTTCCGGCTCGATTGTCGGCGGCGGCTTGATGCTGGTGTTGTACAGCCGCCTGGGATGGCAAGGAAGCATGCTGGTTGTCGCGCTGATGGTTGCGCTTCCGTTGCTGGCGGTGTGGCGCGTGCGCGAGCCAGTGCGCGTAGCACACGAGACACCGCCTACACTCAAAACGGCATTACATTTATTTCGGCGCGACGGGATGATGCGTTGGCTCTTGCTCGCGGCATCTTCCGTTGTCGGGTATGCCGTCACGAATGCGATGTTTCGCCCGTTCCTGGTGGATTTGCAATTGCCGCTCGAAGAAATTGCGCTGATGACGGGCATTCTGAATTGGGTGGCCGGATTGTTGGGCGGCTTGTGCGGCGGAGCCTTGATTCGACCGCTGGGACGCCGGTCTGCGATTCTGTCGCTGAATCTGTTTCTCGCCGTATCGTTATTGGCCCAGATTGCGCTGGGGCTGGGCTGGAACAGCCGCGTCGCGTTGTATGCGCTTTCGTCCCTGACGGGATTTGCGGTCGGCGCGGCTTACGTGGCACTGACGACGATTGTGATGGATCACAGCCGTCGGGAAACGGCAGGTACGGATTACACCGTGCAAGTCTCGATGTTTGAACTGGGCAGTATGCTGGCAGGCGGTGGCAGCGGGTTCCTCGCCGCGCGTTTCGGTTATGCGGGAACGTTTGCGACTGGCGCGTTGCTCAGTTGGCTCAGCGTGTTTTTGCTGTGGCGTTACTTTCGCCCCGCGTTGACGGAGACAGCGGAGGGAGCGGCATGAAAGTACTCATTGCAGGCGGCGGGCCGGGCGGGTTGATGCTGGCGTATTGGCTGCAACGGCTCGGGCATCAGCCGATCATCGTGGAGCGTATGGCGGAGTTTCGCCGCGCCGGATATTTGATCAGTCTGCGCGGGCCGGGCTTGCGCGCGCTGGAAGAGATGCAATTGAAAACGGCGCTGGCGGCGCGGCAGATGGATTACCACAATGCCAACATCATTGACGAACAGGGAAAAGTGTTGCGACGTTACTCGATCAAACTGTTGTCGCAACAAACGGGCGGGGCGTTGATCGTCAATCGTGCCGATTTGCAGGAGGTCTTGTACGAAGCGGTCAAAGCGAGTGTAGAAATCCGTTTTGCCAGTACCATCCGCTTGATTGAAGAAGCGTCCGATCAGGTGCAGATAACCTTTGCCAACGGCCAGCAGGAAAGCTTTGACTTGCTGGTTGGCGCGGATGGGTATCGTTCGCAAACCCGCGCCCAAGTGTTTGGCGATGTGTTCAGCAAATTTCTGGGCGCATCGTATTGCGCGTTCTCGATTCCGAATCGCTTCAACTTCAACACCGAAAGTTTCGACCTGTGGACACGCGGCTATTACGCCAGCGTGCATCCGTATTCCAAAGACGAAATCGGCGCATATTTTATCTGGAAGACAGCGGCTCCCGCTGAATTGGAGGGCCAAGACCGGCGGGCGTTTTTGCTACAACAGTTTGGGCATTTCAATCCCGTCTATCAGCGCATTTTAGAAAGCCTGCGCGAAGAAGATGTGATTTTTCACGACGTGCTAGCACAAATCGAAATGCCGCGCTGGAGCAAAGGGCGAATCGCACTGCTCGGCGATGCGGCCTATTGCCTGACGCTGATATCCGGGCAAGGCGCGTCTATGGCGATGGCGGGCGGATACATTCTGGCGCACGAATTGGCGTCGGGCGTGGGCTGGCAACAGGCACTGCAAAATTACGAACGCCGCCTGCGCCCCAGCATCACGATGATGCAGAAAAAAGCCGTGCAGGCGACCGCATGGACGCTGGGGCAAGGCACGCTCTATCGTTGGGCCATGCGCCAGGCCGTGAAATATACGCCGGAAAAACTGCTGCTGAAATTCTTTGCCGGGCTGGAAGCCAACGAGGTTGTGCTGTGGTAATCCCGCCCTACATTGATAGGCGATTTTCGTGAACCCAAGGGGAAAAATGAGTTGACGTTACCTGACAAGGAGACACGCGATGGAAAACTTCTGGCAAGACCTTCGGTACGCAGCGTGGCGTTTCGCCAAACAACCGGGCTTCACGGCGATAGTCGTCCTCACGCTGGCGCTGGGCATCGGCGTCAATACAGCGATATTCAGCATCGTTGATGCGGTGCTGCTGCGTCCGCTGCCGTATCAAGATGCGGAACGCCTGACGCTGTTTCGCGCGACCGAAGCCGAGAAAGAAAGCAATCCATTTTCCTTTCCCGACATTCGGGACTTGCACGAACAGCAACAATCGTTCGAGCAATTGGCGGCGATTCGTTCAGGCGGTTGGACGCTGACCGGCGCGGGCGATGCCTCGCGCATTCCCGGCGCACGGGTTTCTGCCGAGTTCTTTCCGATGCTTGGCGTCAAACCGATATTGGGGCGCGTTTTTTTGCCGGAAGAAGATCAGCCCGGAGCCGCGCGTGTGGTGATGTTGCATTACACCCTGTGGCAACGGCGGTTCGGCAGTGATCCGAACATCGTCGGGCAAAAGCTTATGCTCAACGATCATTCGCATACGGTCATTGGCGTGTTGCCGCCGGAGTTTCATTTCTTTCCCGTCCAAATCAGCATT